>DASPUW010000021.1:0-6856 GCA_035622675.1 Burkholderiales bacterium
GAGAACGACAGGTTGAACGCGGTGTACAGGATGATCAGCCCGACGTGCGTGTCGACGAGGCCGACTGCCCGATACATGAGAAACATCGGGATCGCCACCACCACCGGCGGCAGCATGCGCGTGCTCAGGATGAAGAACAGCCAGTCCTGCTCACCGGGCATGCGGAAGCGCGAGAAGCCGTAGGCGGTCAGCGTGCCCATGGCCACCGCGAGGAACGTGCTGACCACCGCGATGATCAGGCTGTTCAAGAAGCGGCTCGGGTAAGCGGACCATTCGATACGGCCGTTGGAATCCTTGATGAAGCGCTCGCCCAGATCGAAGATGCGCTGCTCCCACCACGGCGCCTTGGCGTACACCTCGGGATCGACCTGCCCGATCATCTGCACGCGCTTGGTGAACAGCTTCACGAAAGCAGTGACCTCGGGCTTGAATACGACGGTGGGCGGAACCGTCGTTGCGAGGCTCCGCGGCTTGAAGGCGGTCGAGGTGATCCAGTAGATGGGAACCAGATAGATGAGCGTGACGATCACCACCAGCGCGACCGCGGCCCGGTTCATTGTCTTCTGGCGATTGGATTGGACCGCTGCCATGGTCTCTCTAGCGCTCCTTCACCCGGTTGAGGTACTTCACGTAAATATTGGTGATCGCGAGCACCATGATCAGGACCATGTAGGCGAGCGCGCAAGACTGGCCGGTTTGCCACTCCTGAAATGCGAGGCGGTAGAGCTTGATAGAGATGAGCTCGGTCGTCTCCTGGGTGCTCATGATGAACGCGAGGTCGAAGGTCTTGAACGCCTCCATGGTGCGGAAGATGATCGCAATCAGCAGCAGCGGGGTGACCAGCGGCAGCGTAATACGCGTAAAGGTATACCAGCGGCCGGCGCGGTCGATGGCTGCGGCCTCATACAGATGCTGCGGGATGGCCGACAGGCCGGCCAGGCAGAGCAGCATCACGAACGGCGACCACATCCAGGTGTCGGTGATGGCGATGGCATAGAGCGCCACGTCCGGATTGGACAGCCAGTCGAAGTCCTCCAACCCGAGGACGTAGTTGATAATCCCCCAGGATGGGCTGTACAGCAGCTCCCAGAACAGCCCCACTACGACCATCGACATCATCATCGGCAGGAGCAGGAGCGTGGTGATGAAACCCTTGAACGGGATCTTGCGGTTGAGCAGCATGGCCACGCCGAAGCCCACCAGCACCTGACCACTGACCGATACGAGCACGTACTTTGCCGTGACGCTGAAGTTGTTCCATACATGCTCGTCCTGCAGCAGATCGCGGTAGTTCTGCAGCCCGACGAAGCTGGCTGGCGCGCTCGTTGATGCGCGGAAGTCGGTGAACGAGTAACCGAGCGAGTAGATGAGCGGGAAGATGTTGAAGACGATCAGGAACGCAATCGTCGGAATGATGAACAGATTGCGGATGCTGATGTCGCTTAGGCCCCGCCTGGCCGCTGGCGAGCCGGGGTCGAGTGTGCTGAGCAACTGCGCTTTCCTCCTTAGCCCGGAGCCGTTCTTTGCGGCCCCTCAGGCCATCGAGTCAAGCATGATCGGCCGCGGTTGCCCCAATCCCTCCCCGTCGACCGGGGAGGGATGGGACGCGGCTGATCGCGGATGCGACCGATTACGCGAAACTCAGATGTCGTGGGACTAGTAACGTTTATTTTTCTTAAATGTGGCTTCCCAGTCGTCGGCCAAGCCGTTCAGTGCTTCCTCGGCCGTGCCCTTGTTGCCCGTGATGAACGGGTGAAGACGCTTGTTCATCTGCTCGAGCAGCACCGCGTACTCGGGCGTGGCCCAGAAGTCCTTGACCATCAGCATGCTTTGATAGAAGGCTTCGTTGTACGGGGTGGCTTTGCGGAACTTCTCGGACGACAGCACCTTCTCGTTGCACGTATAGCCGCCCAGGTCGGCCCAGCGCTGCTGGACGTCGTCGCGGATGAACCACTCGAGGAACTTGAACGACTGCTCGCGCTTCTTCGAGTAGGTCACAATCGAGATGCCCTGCCCGCCCAGCGCGGCGAAGCGCGGCTTGCCGCCCGGCCCGGCCGGATTGGCGAAGAAGCCCGTGCCCTTGGCGTTCTTGTTGGTCGCGGGGTTGGCCAGCGCAGGGAAGAAGGCGAAGAAGTTCATGCTCATCGCCGCCAGCCCTTCGGTGATGGCCTGGTTATTCTCGAGGAAGAAGACCTTGCCCCAGCCGGGCGGCGTGAACTTGTATAGGTCCTTGTACCACTTCAGCGCTTCGATGTTCTGCTTGGAGTTGATGATGCCGCGCACCTTGTACGTCGAGTAGTCGCCCAGGTCGCCGCCGAAACTGAAGATGGTCTGTTCCACGCCCATGGCAAGAGCGTCGTACGTGTTGTCCGTGTACAGCGCCACGCCGTACTTCTTTTCGTTGGGTCGGTAGAAGAACTCGGCGATGTCGCGCAGCTGCTTGTAGTCCTTGGGCACGCCCAGGTCGTAGCCGTACTTCTTCTTGAATGCGGCCTTCTCCTTGGGGTCTTCGAACCAATCCTTGCGGTAGGCCCAGCCGTTGGCATCGCCCTCCAGTGGGATCGCCCAATACTTGGCGCTCTTGGGCGGGTATTCCGCATACCCGATAACCGTAGCTGCAGCCATGGACTTGGCGACGCCGTTCTTCTTGAAGAAGTCGGTCAGATCAACGTAGTGCCCCTCGGTCGAACCAGCGCCGAGCCATTGTGAATCGCCCACCACCATGTCGTAGGCGTCACCCTTGGCGTTAAACTCGGTGAACGCCTTGGTTTGGAAGTCGGGCCAAGGCACGGTTTCCACCTTGACCTTTACGCCGGTCTGCTTCTCGTAGTCCTTCACCAGCTCCTGCAGGTAATTCGCCGGATCCCACTCCGCCCACAGGATCGTGAGCGTGTCGGCGGCAACGACGGCCTTCCCTGCGAACGCGAAGATCGCGGCCGCCAGGATGCCCAACCACATGCTTCTTCTCATTGCGTCCTCCTCACACTTAGTTGCTGTTATCGCCTCCGGCGCGGCCGCGGGTCCCCTGCGGAGCTCTTGGCCCAGTCCACCGACTGCCTCTCTGCTGCCAGTACCACCTCAAAAAATCGATTGCCTTTGCATCAGCGCCGCCGCTGAGCGCCGGCTGTCGCGCGTTTGCCGGCGTGCGCGTCGCTGCCGTTGAGCTTGCGGCGCCGCGCCGGCGGCGTCAGGTCGTCCGCCGCACAGCGGATCAGAGCGCGGCAGGTCCACAGCGCCACTTCCTCCGCCGCCTCGCGATCGAGGTGCCAAATGTCCTTCAGCACCACGAACGCCTCGGTGCCGAACACCAGGCTCAACGCCTGCGTCAGGCGCTCGGCCCGAGCCTTGCCCAGCTTGCGGCGCACCGGCGCGACGGCCGAGGTCAGCAGCGCGATGCGGTGTCCGCGCACCATCGCTTCCTTCGGGTTGAGCTTGCCCGCATGCTGCTGCGCCCACTGATCCAGCGCCAGCCGCAGCGCGGCCCGCAGCGGCGCCTCGTAGTCGTCCATGCGCGGGTAGGAAAACGTGATCAACTCGCGCACGCGCTCGTCCGCGTCGTCCGAGGTGGACTGCCACTTCAGGATCGGGCCCAGCGCTTCGTCGACCGCGGCCTGGATGAGGACACTCTGCGTCGGATAGTAACGGTATGCGGTGGCGCGGGACACCTGCGCCTCCTGCGCCACGTCGCTGATCGAGGGCACCACGCCGTCCTGCATTAGACGCATTGCAGCATCCAGCATGATGCGGCGCATGCGTGCGCGCGGCCCGCGTTCCGCTGCTGCTGTCGATGTGCGCGTAAGCTCCATTCTTGACCTGAGACGAGAGGCTCACTACGATACCATCGTCTCAGAAAAACACAATCGTCGTTCCGACAGCGCCGTCTTTCGGACAACCGAGGAGCCGCCGCGTGACGCAGCCGATGCAACGCTCGCAACGGGCCGTGTGTTACGCGCGCCGCCGTTCGCCGCCGTGAAGCGCGTCTACATCGTCGGCACCGCCGATACAAAGGGCGCGGAGCTGCTTTACATCAAGGGGCTCGTCGAAGCGGCCGGCGTTCCCGCCACGCTGGTCGATGTCGGCACCCGCTCCCCAGGCATCCGCGTCGATGTCAGCGCAGCGAGCGTGGCCGCCTTTCACCCGCGCGGCGCCGATCACGTGCTCGGAAGCGGCGACCGCGGGGCAGCGGTGGAGTCGATGGGAGAAGCCTTCACGCGCTTCATCGTCGCGCGCGACGACATCGGCGGTGTGCTGGGTGTAGGCGGCAGCGGCGGCACGTCCATCGTCACCGCCGGCCTGCGCGGCCTCGCAGTGGGCGTACCGAAGCTCGTGGTTTCCACTCTCGCGGCGGGCGATGTGAAGCCTTTCGTCGGCGCCAGCGACATCACCATGATGTACTCGGTGACCGATGTCTCGGGTCTCAACCGCATCAGCCGCGTCGTGCTGGGGAACGCCGCGCATGCCATCGCGGGCATGGCGAGCCGCTCGATTCCGCAGGCCGAAAGCAAGCCGGCGATCGGCCTCAGCATGTTCGGAGTGACCACACCCTGCGTGACGCGCGTAGCGGAGGAGCTGCGCGACCGCTACGACTGCCTGGTGTTTCACGCCACCGGCACCGGCGGGCAGTCGATGGAAAAGCTGCTTGACAGCGGGCTGCTGGTCGGGCTGATCGACGTGACGACGACCGAAGTGTGCGATTTGCTTGTTGGCGGTGTGCTGAGTGCGGGGCCAGATCGCCTCGGTGCAGTCGCGCGTACCGGCACACCTTACGTCGGGTCGGTTGGCGCGCTCGACATGGTCAACTTCTGGGCCATGGATACCGTGCCCGCGCAATTCCGCAGCCGGAACCTGTACAAGCACAATCCGCAGGTGACGCTGCTGCGCACGACGCCTGAGGAATGCCGGCAGATCGGCGAGTGGATTGGAAGCAAGCTCAACGCTTGCCGCGGCCCAGTGCGGTTTCTGATACCGGAACGCGGCGTGTCCGCGATCGACGCGCCGGGACAGCCGTTCTACGACCCGGCTGCAGACGCCGTTTTGTTCGAAGCGCTCGAGACCACCGTGCAGCAGACCGCGGCGCGGCGCCTGGTGCGCCTGCCGCTGCACATCAACGACCCAAGTTTCGCCGACGCCCTCGTGCAGAATTTTCTCGAGATCGCGGCGTAGCTGGCTGTTGACGTACAGATCCCTTCTCCCCTCGCGGGAGAGGGACAGGGTGAGAGGCGAAAAAGCGGGTCCTTGGCGAATTCACCCTCACCCCCGCCCTCTCCCGTCAAGGGAGAGGGGGCCTTTTACAGATAGGAGGAGCATATGACCAAAGTATTCGTGAGCGCCGTGATCGACGCGCCGGTGGAAAAAGTCTGGGGCAAGATGCGCGACTTCAATGGTCTGCCCGACTGGCACCCGCGCTTTTCGCGCAGCCACATCGAAGACGGATTGCGCAGCGACACGGTGGGCTGCATACGCAATTTCGATATCGTGGGCGGCGGCGGCACCATCCGTGAGCGGCTGCTGACTCTATCGGACGCGGACTACACTATGACCTACTGCATCCTCGACGCGCCGCTGCCGGTGGAGAACTACGTGGCGACGCTCAAGCTCTACCCGATCACCGTCGGCAACAAGACGCTCGGTACGTGGAGCGCCGAATTCAAAGTCACCAAGGGCCGCGAGGAAGACGTGGTCGACGCAGTCGGGAACGGCACGTTCGGCAAAGCGTTCGAAGTGATGAACGAGCTCCTGGGAAAAGGCAAGCGGTGATGCCGGTCATGAAAGGGCTTGCCGCCTGCCTGATGCTGCTGATCAGCGTCGCTGCATGGGCGGGATGGAACAGCGTGGGAGAGGACAATGCAGCCACCGTCTACGCCGATCCGGCCACGATCGCCCGAAGCGGCAACATGGCAAAGCTCTGGTCTCTGCTCGACTATAAGGACTTCCAGCGCATGGTCGAGGTCGGCTATTTTTCGCAAAAGACTCTGGTCGAATACGACTGCGCCGAACGAAAAGCGCGGGGCCTGAGCCTCTCGCTTCACGCCGAGCACATGGGCGAAGGGAAGATGATCTACGAAGACGCTTCGCCGCACGAGTGGAACCCGGTGCCCGCGCAGAGCATCGCCGAGGCTCTGTGGACGATTGCCTGCAAGTAGACCGCCTCTACTCCACCCCACACCACCCCGGCGCAGCAGACAAAAGAGGTCCCTCTCCTCTTGCGGGAGAGACCAGGGTGAGGGCGCGGCGCCACCCCGCCTCGTGAGAGGCGGGGAGAAAAGTAATTCATCTGGTAAGATCGCCCGTTTTTTCAGCCAGGGAGGGGGCGGTGATGAGCAGGCGAGCTCTTGCATATTTGCTGAGCGTAATCTTTCTCGCAGTGACGGCCGCGTCTTGCGGAAAGCAGGCCGACGAGGCCAAGCAAAAGGCGGCCGCGGATGTGAAGGCAGTCGAAGCCGCGGCGAAGGAGAAGGAAGCGCAGGACATCGCGGTCGAGGCGTATGTCTACGCCTATCCGCTGGTCACGATGGAGATGACCCGGCGAATCATGACCAACGTCGAGGCGGCAAGCGGGGTCCGCGCGCCGATGGGGCAATGGATTCGGGCACGCTCGTATCCGGATGCCTCTTTTCGGGATGTCACGGCCCCCAACGCGGACACCCTCTACACCACGGTATGGCTCGACGTGTCCAAGGAGCCTTGGATCGTCAGCATTCCCGACATGAACGGCCGCTACTTCCTGTTTCCGATGCTCGACGGCTGGACCAACGTGTTCCAGGACCCGGGCAAGCGCACGACCGGGACCAAGGCGCAGAAGTTCGCGATCACCGGCCCGGGCTGGTCGGGAACGCTTCCGGAAGGCGTCACCGAA
>DASPUW010000022.1:0-6868 GCA_035622675.1 Burkholderiales bacterium
GGGCAAAGGTATCGCCGCCGCCTCCCTGGCGGCAATCCTCGAATCCCGCGGCATCAAGCTCACCCTCCTCAAGCTCGATCCCTACATCAACGTCGACCCGGGCACCATGAGCCCGTTTCAGCACGGCGAGGTCTTCGTCACTGAAGACGGCGCCGAGACGGATCTGGATCTTGGGCACTACGAGCGCTTCGTCGACACCCGCATGTCGAGGCGCAACAACTTCACCACCGGCCAGATCTACGAAAGCGTCATCCGCAAGGAGCGCCGTGGCGACTACCTCGGTGGAACAGTGCAGGTGATCCCGCACATCACCGACGAGATCAAGCACTTCATCCGCACCGGCGCGGGAGATGCCGACGTAGCCATCGTCGAGATTGGCGGCACCGTGGGCGATATCGAATCGCTGCCGTTTCTGGAAGCCATCCGGCAGATGAGCCTGCAGCTGGGGCGGAATCACACGTGCTTCATGCACCTCACGCTGGTGCCTTATATTCCGTCGGCGGGGGAGATCAAGACCAAGCCGACCCAGCATTCGGTCAAAGAGCTGCGCGAGATCGGGATCCAGCCCGACATCGTGCTGTGCCGCGCGGACCGGCCGCTCCCCGAAGACGAGCGGCGCAAGATCGCGCTGTTCACCAACCTCGAGGAAAAGTCGGTCATCTCGGCGGTAGACGTCGACTGCATCTACAAGATTCCAGGCATGCTGCACGCACAGGGCCTCGATGATCTGGTGTGCCGCAAGCTCGAGATCCAAGCGCGGCCGGCTAACCTCGAAGCATGGGACAAGCTGGTGTATGCGCTCGAGCATCCCAGCAGTTCAGTCGATATCGCGCTGGTCGGAAAGTATGTCGATCTCACCGAATCCTACAAGTCGCTCACCGAGGCGCTGACTCACGCCGGCATCCACAACGGGGTGCGCGTCAACGTGCACTACATCGACTCCGAGCTGATCGAGACGCAGGGCACGGCAAGCCTCGCCGACAAGGACGCGGTACTGGTGCCGGGCGGCTTCGGCAAGCGCGGCGTGGAGGGCAAGATCCAGGCGATCCGCTACGCGCGCGAGAACCACGTCCCGTATCTCGGCATCTGCCTCGGTCTGCAGCTGGCCGTGATCGAGTACGCGCGGCACAAGGCGCGCCTCGAGGGCGCTCACAGCACCGAGTTCGATCCCGCGACGCCGCACCCGGTGATTGCGCTGATTCACGAATGGCATGGGCGCGACGGCAAGCTCGAGCTGCGCGACAACGCGTCCAACCTGGGCGGCACGATGCGCCTGGGCGGACAGGAGTGCGCCCTGCTGCCGGGCAGTCTGGCGCGCCGCATCTACGGCCGGGACAGCGTCGTCGAGCGGCATCGGCACCGCTACGAGGTCAACAACCGCTACATCCCGCATCTGATGGACGCCGGCATGCGCGTATCCGGCATCTCGGCCAACGAGGATCTCTGCGAGATGATCGAGGTGCCCGATCACCCTTGGTTCATCGGCTGCCAGTTTCATCCCGAGTTCACCTCTACGCCGCGCGCAGGGCATCCTCTGTTCTCGGCGTTCATCCGCGCTGCGATCGACTATGCCGCTCGTCCGCACCGTCCGCCCACGCCGGCACCCGACGCGCAGCCGAGCGACAGCCGTACGCCCGCGCGCCTCGAGAACATCGCTTGACCTGCAGCCCGCGTAATCTGGGCGGCTGACGCATGAAACTGTGCCATTTTGAAGCGGGGCTCGACCGTCCGCTGTTCCTCATCGCCGGTCCCTGCGTGGTCGAATCGCGCCAGCTGCAGATGGATACGGCGGGCGAGCTCAAAGAGCTGTGCGACGCGCTCGGCATCCCGTTCATTTTCAAATCCTCCTACGACAAAGCCAACCGCAGCTCGGGCAAGTCGTTCCGCGGCCTCGGCATGGACGCGGGGCTGACCATCCTCACCGAGGTGCGCAGACAGATCGGCGTGCCGGTGCTGACCGATGTTCACACCGCCGAGGAGGTGCCCGCAGCCGCAGCGGCGGTGGACGTGCTGCAGACGCCCGCTTTCCTGTGCCGTCAGACCGACTTCATCCAGGCCGCCGCCACCGCCGGCCGGCCAGTCAACATCAAGAAGGGACAGTTTCTTTCGCCCTGGGAGATGAAGAACGTAGTGGAGAAAGCGCGCCAGGCGAGCGGCGCGGACAACATCCTGGTGTGCGAGCGCGGGGTATCGTTCGGCTACAACAATCTCGTGTCCGACATGCGCTCGCTCATGGTGATGCGCGACACCGGCTGCCCGGTGGTGTTCGACGCGACGCATTCGGTACAGCTGCCCGGAGGGCAGGGCACCTCGAGTGGCGGTCAGCGCGAGTTTGTTCCGGTGTTGGCGCGCGCCGCCGTGGCCTCCGGCGTCTCGGGCATTTTCATGGAGACTCACCCCAGGCCGGACAAGGCGCTGTCCGACGGGCCCAACGCGTGGCCGCTGCATCTCATGCGCGAGCTGCTGGAAACGCTCAAAGAGATCGACGGGCTCGTCAAGCGCAGGGGCTTCGCGGAGGATCGCGCATCCGCGCCGCCGCCGGCACGGGACAGCGGACAGGGAAAGGAGAAGGCGAAGGCATGAGTTCGATCGTCGACGTGGTCGCGCGGGAAATCCTGGACTCCCGCGGCAACCCCACCGTGGAAGCCGACGTGCTGCTCGAATCTGGGGTGATGGGGCGCGCAGCGGTTCCGTCCGGAGCGTCCACCGGGAGCAAGGAGGCGATCGAGCTGCGTGACGGCGACCCGCAGCGCTACGGCGGCAAGGGCGTGCTGCGCGCGGTGGAGAACGTGAATACCGAAATCTGCGAAGCCATCATCGGCCTCGATGCGGTCGAGCAGACTCTCATCGACCAGACGCTCATCGAGCTCGACGCGAGCGAGAACAAGTCCCGCCTGGGTGCCAACGCCATTCTCGCGGTGTCCGGCGCCGTGGCCAAGGCCGCCGCCGAGGAATCGGGGCTGCCGTTGTATCGCTATCTGGGGGGCGCCGGGCGCATGCAACTTCCCGTGCCGCTGATGAACGTGATCAACGGCGGTGCGCACGCCAACAATAACCTCGATCTGCAGGAATTCATGATCATCCCGGTTGGCGCGCAGACCTTCCGCGAAGGGCTGCGCTGGGGCGCCGAAGTATTTCAGGCGCTCAAGAAGCTGATCGATGCCAAAGGCATGCCGACGACGGTGGGCGACGAAGGCGGCTTCGCGCCGAGCCTCGCCAACAACGAAGCCGCTTTGCAGCTCATCATGGAGGCCATCGGCAAAGCCGGCTATGAGCCGGGCGGCCAGGTGGCCATCGGGCTGGATTGCGCGAGCACGGAGTTCTTCGAGGAAGGCGCGTATGTGCTGGGCTCGGACGGCCTGCGGCTCAGCGCCGAGCAATTCTCCGATTACCTCGCCGCCTGGGTCGAGAGGTATCCCATCATCAGCATCGAAGACGGCATGGCGGAGGACGACTGGGACGGCTGGAAGATTCTCACAGACCGGCTGGGCGACACCGTTCAGCTGGTCGGCGACGACGTATTCGTGACCAACACCAAGCTGCTGCGCGAGGGCATCGTCGAAGGCGTGGCGAACTCGGTGCTGATTAAGATCAACCAGATCGGAACCTTGAGCGAGACCTTCGCGGCGATCGAGATGGCCAAGCGCGCCAACTATACGGCGGTCATTTCGCACCGCTCGGGCGAGACCGAGGACACCATCATCGCCGACATTGCGGTGGCGTCCAATGCGTTGCAGATCAAGACCGGTTCGCTGTCGCGCTCGGATCGCATGGCCAAGTACAACCAGCTCCTGCGGATCGAGGAGGACCTTGGCGATACCGCCAGCTATCCCGGCCGTGAGGCGTTCTATCAGCTCTGGTAGATGCGGCTGCTCGCGCTCGCCCTGGTGTTCCTGATCGCAGCCCTGCAATGGCCGCTGTGGGCCGGCAAGGGCAGTTGGGCGCGCGTGTGGGAACTGGATCGCCAGCTCGAGGCGCAGCAGCGCAGCAACGATGCAGCGCGCGCGCGCAACGCCGCTCTGACAGCGGAAATTCGCGATCTGAAGACGGGCTTCGAAGCGATCGAGGAGCGCGCGCGCAGCGAGCTCGGCATGATCAGGGCGGACGAGGTGTTCTTCCAGGTGCTCGAGCCCGCCCCTTCACCTCCTGCCCCGGCGCGCTAGCCTCCACGCTCGAACGCGCGCAGCTCCTCTGGCGTGTTGATGTTGCGGAAGCTGTCGTCCCGCTCGTCGAACAGCACCTCGCTCACATTGGCCGAGGATGCGTACCAGGCGTCTACCTTGCGCTCGCCGCTACCGAGGAAGGCGGTGAGTCTGTCGAGCATGCTTGCGCGGCACAGGCAGAACGCTGAATGGCGCCGCTCGCCGCTTCGGGCCACCGCGATATCGGCATGCGCGCGCTCGAGGGCGTCGGTCATGCGCCGTACCAGGTCGAGCGGGAGGAAGGGCGAGTCGCACGGCACCATCATCACCAGCTCGCAGCGCGCCACGCACAGGCCCGCATGCAGACCCGCCAGCGGCCCGGCATAGCCGCTGATCCGATCCGTCAGGACGGGGTGGCCGAACGCGAGGTAGCGGTCGAGGTTCTGGTTGGCGCTGATCAGAACCTCGGCGACCTGCGGCTCGATGCGCTCCAGCACCCACTCCAGCATGGTGCGCCCGCGGAACGGGAGCAGGCCCTTGTCGACGCCGCCCATGCGGCTGCCGCGGCCGCCCGACAAGATGACGCCGGTGACTTCCGTCTTCATCGCAAGCCTGCCATCGTATGACGTCCTGAGTCCAACTCCGGTTGCCCCGATCATACGCCGCTCCCGCCGACCCTCCGGTACGCCATCGAGGCACGGCTCGGGTATGATTGCGCACGGCTGGGCAGCGCCAAAGACACAAGAGCAATACAGAACAACAGAGGGGGAGCGTGATGTTCGACCTTTCGAAGGAACGTATCGTCGCGGGTGAAGGGTTCAACCGCTGGCTCGTCCCTCCCGCCGCCTTGTGCATTCATCTGTGCATCGGGATGGCCTATGGCTTCTCGGTGTTCTGGCTGCCCCTCACCAAAGCTCTCGGCATCACCAAGTCGATCGAATGCCCTCCGGATGCGTGGGAGTTGTTCACGACGACTTGCGATTGGAACAAGCCGATCCTGGGTTGGATGTTCACGCTGTTTTTTGTGTTCCTGGGATCGAGCGCTGCGCTCTGGGGCGGCTGGCTCGAGCGCGTGGGCCCGCGCAGGGCAGGGGTGGTGGCAGCGGTTTGCTGGTGCGGCGGTCTGGTGATCTCGGCTGTTGGCGTATACATCCATCAGCTCTGGCTGATGTGGCTTGGCTCAGGGGTCATCGGCGGCGTGGGGCTCGGACTGGGCTACATCTCCCCGGTGTCGACGCTGATCAAGTGGTTCCCGGATCGGCGCGGCATGGCAACCGGCATGGCAATCGCCGGTTTCGGCGGCGGTGCAATGATCGGCTCGCCGCTCGCCGATCGCTTGATGAAGTTCTTCGCCACACCCGACTCGGTCGGCGTCTGGCAGACGTTCCTCGCGCTGGGCGCGATCTATTTCGTGTTCATGATGGTCGGCGCGCTCGCGTATCGGATCCCCCCGACGGGGTGGAAACCCGCCGGCTGGACCCCGCCAGCAACGGCGAACGCGATGATAACCACCCGCAACGTTCACCTGAACAAGGCCTGGCGCACGCCGCAGTTCTGGCTGCTGTGGGGAATTCTGACTCTGAACGTCTCCGCCGGCATCGGCGTGATCGGGATGGCGTCGCCCATGCTGCAGGAAATCTTCGGCGGGCGGCTGCTCGGGCTCGACCTCAAGTTCGACCAGCTCAGCAAGGATCAGCTCGGACAGATCGCGGCGATTGCTGCGGGGTTCACCGGGCTGCTCAGCCTTTTCAACATTGCCGGGCGGGTCTTCTGGGCGTCTCTATCCGATTTCATCGGGCGTAAGGGAACGTATTACACGTTCTTCGCGCTCGGGTTCGTCCTGTATGCTGCTGCGCCATCGGCCGGACACGCTGGCAGCGTTGCGCTTTTCGTCGGGCTGTTCTGCGTCATTCTCACGATGTATGGCGGCGGCTTCGCGACGATCCCTGCGTACCTCGCCGACATGTTTGGTACCCAGATGGTGGGCGCGATTCACGGGCGCTTGCTGACGGCCTGGTCCGCGGCGGGCATTCTCGGTCCGGTGCTGGTGAACTACATCAACGATTTTCAGGTGAAAGCGGGCGTGCCGAAGGCGCAGGCGTATGACACGACCATGTACGTCCTCGCCGGGCTGCTCGTGGGGGGATTCCTGTGCAACTTGCTGGTCCGTCCGGTGAGCCCCAAGTGGTTCATGACGGACGACGAGCTGGCCGCCGAGCGCAAGCTCGCCCACGAGAAGGCTCGGGCGGATGCCGCCGGCACGGCCGCGACCGGCGTCGCCGCGCGCAGCAGCCCCGCGCTGCTGGTGCTGTTCTGGCTGTTTGTAGGTATTCCGCTCGCGTGGGGCGTGTATATCACGCTGCAGAAGGCATTCATTCTGTTCCGCTGAGGCCGTGCGCCGCGGGACAGATCAGATCAAGCCCTCCAGCAACTGAACGTCGACCATCGCGCCCGCGGGCGTATTGCCTTGCGCGTCCGGCAGCAGGATGAAGCAGTTGGCCTGGCTCATGGAGGAGAGGATTCCCGAACTCTGGTCGCCCGTCACGCGCACCGTCCACTGGCCATCGTCGCCGGCGCTCAGGATGCCGCGCTGAAACTCCGTCCGCCCGGGCGCCTTCTTGATTGCCGAGGTGCAGATGGCCTTCAGCAGCGGCAATGGTTGCGGATCGGGCACGCCCATCAGGACCAGCAGGGCATCGCGCACGAACTGGTAGAACGTCACCATC
>DASPUW010000023.1:0-19878 GCA_035622675.1 Burkholderiales bacterium
GCGCGGCTTCGAGGCGGCGGCGAGGCATTTGAACTTCACGCGCGCGGCCGACGAGCTGTTCATCACGCAGTCGGCCGTGAGCCGCCAGATCAAGGCGCTGGAGGATCGCCTGGGCGTGCCGCTGTTCTTGCGTCAACCGAAGGGTCTGCGCCTCACACAGCAGGGCGAGCGCCTGTACCGCGCGGTGGCTAGCGCGCTGCGCCAGGTAAGCGACGCTATGGAAGGGCTGATACAGCGCGGCGGCCCGTCCGTGGTGACGGTGACCTCCACCATGGGCTTTTGCGCACTGTGGCTGGTTCCGCGGCTGGGAAGCTTTCAGAAATCGTACCCGGAGGTCGAGGTGCGCATCGCCGCCAGCGAGCGGGTCTTGAACCTCGACCGCGAGCGCATCGACGTGTCGATCCGCTATTGTCCGGCGCAAGCAGCCCCCAAGGGAGCGATGTGGTTGTTCGACGAAGAACTGCTGCCGGCGTGCTCCCCGGCGTTGCTCGACGTCGCGGAGCGGCCACTCAAGGAGCCACGCGATCTGCGCGATCACGTGCTGCTGCACCTCGATGATCAGAACAACCCCTCACCCTGGCTATCCTGGAGCAACTGGCTGGAGGCCGCCGGGGTGCCCGGATTGAAACCCGCCGGCTCCCTGGCTTTCAACTACTACGACCAGGTGGTGCGCGCAGCGCTGGCCGGTCAGGGCATCGCGCTCGGACGTTCGCCGCTGGTGCACGACCTGCTGCACGACGGCAGCCTCGTCGTGCCGCTGCTGGCCCGCGCCGGCACCGACCGCAGCTATTGGGTGGTGCAGGCGGCGTCCGCGCGCGGACGGCCGGAGGTCGGGCAGTTCGTGCAGTGGATCGAGGCCGAGGCGCAGGGGCGACCGCTGCCGCGGGCCGGCGCCGAACTCGTGCAAACCGCAGGCCGCGCGCCGCGAGAGGCGCGGCACCGAAAGCAAGCCGCCGCTGTAACCAGCGGGAACGCAAGGAGGAAGCGCAATGAGCGCAAAGCCCTATGATCTCAGCATTCGCCCTGCACGTCCTTCGGATGTCGGTCTAATCCTTGAGTTCGTGCGCGAGCTGGCAGCGTACGAACGTCTCAGCCATCTGGTGACGGCCACCGAGGCGGTCTTCAAGGAAGCGCTGTTTGGCCCGCACCCCGGCGCGGAAGTGCTGCTCGCGTTCGCGCACGATACGCCGGTGGCATTCGCAGTGTTCTGCCATAACTTCTCCACATTCCTCGGAGCGCGCGGGCTGTGGCTCGAGGATATCTACGTGAAGGCACAATTCCGCGGCAAGGGATATGGGCGCGCGCTGCTGCTACACGTGGCGCGCATTGCGCAGGAGCGACGCTGCGGGCGCTTCGAATGGGCAGCGCTGGATTGGAATACGCCGGCAATCGAGTTCTACAAAGCGCTGGGCGCCAAAGCGCTGGACGACTGGACCATCTTCCGCGTCACTGGCGAGGCGCTCACACGGCTTGCGACCACCCGCGCGTGATACGCGATCCTCACAGGTGGTCCGGCAGGGAGGCTGGTCATCAACCGCGCGGGCAAGGGTAACATCGCCAAATCCGATTCTTGAAAAGAGGCCTGCCATGCCACTGATCGACCTCTCGGAGCTCTCAGGGATGAGCGCTGCCTTGCTGTCCGATGTGATGGACGCGCTGGGCCTCACGCAGCGTGCGATGCGTCCCTTTGTCCGGCCCCTGGATGAAGAGCTCGTGCTGATCGGGCGCGCACGCACCGGGCTGTACATGCCGGCGTACGCGGTGCGCCCGGGCGAGAACCCATATGAAGTGGAGATCGCATTGGTGGACGACCTGAAGCCGGGGGAGGTTGCGGTGCTGGCGTGTGGCGGCCCGACCGAGCGCATCGCTCCGTGGGGCGAGCTACTGAGCACCGCCTGCGTCGCGCGCGGGGCTGCAGGCTGCGTGACAGACGGATTAGTTCGCGACGTCCGCCAAATCCGCGCCATGCGCTTCCCCGTGTTCCACGGAGGCATCGGACCACTCGACACGAAAGGCCGCGCCCGGATGATGGAGCGCGACATACTGGTCGAGTGTGCAGGTGTTGTCCTGCGCAGTGGCGACATCGTGTTCGGCGATGCGGACGGCATCGTTGTCATTCCTCGCGAACGCGAGGCGGAAGTCGTCGCGCGGGCCAGGGAGAAGGCGCAAGGAGAGGACCACACCCGGGCCGAGCTGCGCAAGGGTGCGCTGCTCGGCCAGGTCTACGCTCGCTACGGCGTGCTCTGACGCCCTGCTCTCGCGGGGCGCTTGCTCGAAACGCCGTCTCAGTTCAGCACCTGTTCCCACGGCGCGGCCCGCAGCAAGGTCCGGCGCGCCATGATCTTGTCGGCCGGACTCAGGTTGTTGCGCAGGACCATGAGCAGCAGCTCGTCTGGGGTCAAAGGCGTCGGGCTTTCCTCCGGCTGCGCCGCGGGAATGGTCGTCGTGACAGGAACTGGCCCGTGCAACGCGCTGCGTGCAGCGGCGTGGGCGAAGGCAGCGGCCAGACTGTTGGCGTTCGGCGTGGCGTTCATCGTCTCTCCCCTTTCTTGTCTCTGGTTGGTCGTTTCGCGCCCGGCGCCCTTCACCCCCTCGACCCGTCGCGCGTGAGGCCATGATGTGGGCGCGCCGCACCCGTGGGAAGCGCGTCGCGAGAGGTTGCTACCTTCGACCCGTCTGGTATCAAATAGGGCTACCGGAGAGGGGAGACGGCAGAGGGGAGGGGGAGATGACGCAGGCCGCGGCGATGGTGGAGGCTCTCAAGCGCACGTTGAAAGCCCGCAAGATCACTTACGGCGAGGTGGCGCGCGGCATGCGGATGAGCGAAGCGAGCGTCAAGCGCATGTTCTCGCGTAACCATTTCACGCTCGAGCGCCTCGATCGCGTGTGCGAGCTGGCCAAGACCAGCCTGAGCGCGCTCGCACGGGAGGTGGACAGCGCGGCAAGCCACGTGGCGCAGCTCACGCCGGAGCAGGAGAAAGAAATCGTGCGCGACCCCAAGCTGCTGCTGGTCGCCGTCTGCGTCCTCAATCAGCTCAGCCTCGAGCAGATCGTGGACACCTACAGCATCTCGAAGACCGAGTGTATCCAGCTGCTGCTCAAGCTGGACCGCATCAAGTTCCTCGAGCTCCTTCCCAACAATCAGGTCAAGCTGCTGGTCGCGCGCACCTTCTCATGGCTGCCGGACGGCCCGATCCACCAGTACTTCAAGGCCCGCGCGCAAAGCGAGTACTTCGCCTCGCGCTTCGACGGGGCGGGCGAGGTCCTGCTGCTCGTCAACGGCCTGCTGTCGCACACCTCGGCGCAGGCTGTGGTGGCGCGCCTGAAACGGCTGGCCAACGAATTCTCCGAGCTCCATGTAAACGATGCGTCGTTGCCGGTCGGCGAACGCAGGCCCGCGACTCTGGTGCTCGCCATGCGCCCCTGGGAGCTCGACGAATTTCGTGCGCTGCGCCGTCGCAAGCCGCAGCGCGACCAGCCCCCTCAACCGACGCTGCGCAGCTCGACCTCGAACAGACTGCCGCCCCCGTCACGCGCGACGTAGCGCACATCGCCGCCGTGCCGCCGCGCAATCTGGCGCACCAGCGATAGGCCCAGCCCCACCCCGCCATCGCTTTCCCGCGCGCCCGGCGGACGATAGAAGGGCTCGAAGATGCGCTCGCGCTCGCTGACCGCCACGCCTGGACCGCGGTCGGCCACCGCCAGCTTAACCAGGTCAGGTGCCAGCGTGCGCACCGAGGCCTCGACCGATGCGGCGCCCGCATAACGCCGGGCGTTCTCGAGGAGGTTGCGCGTCATCCGGCGCAGCATGCGGGGATCGCCACGGATGACAGCCGCTTCGCCGCTCACTTCCGCGCCGGTGCGTGCCGCCTCTTCGGCCACCAGCGCGAGGAGATCGACCTGCTCGATGCTTCCGAGGTGATCCAGCGTATCGAGGCGGCTCGCCAGAAGGAGCTCGCCGATCAGAGCGTCGAGTTCCTCGATGTCTTTGAACAGCCGCTCTCGCAGCTCCGGGCGATCGCCCGCCGGCAGCAGCTCCACCGCCATGCGCATGCGGGCAAGCGGCGAGCGCAGCTCGTGCGACGTGCCGGCAAGGACGGTCTTCTGCGCGTTGACCAGACGCTCGATGCGCTCGGCTGCGCGGTTGAAGCTGCGCGCGAGCTCGGCGACCTCGTCGCGCCCCTCGACCTGCACGCGGGCGCGCAGATCGCCTGCGCCCAAGGCGTCGACGCGCGCCTGCAGGCGCTCCAGCCGCCCGGTGATGCGGCGCACGACCGGATAGGCGCCGACGCCGATGGTCGCGGCCAGAAGCAGCAGCGCGGCGACCAGTCCGTAGGCGCGGTGAGGCCGATGCCAGCGCGCCAGCACCCAACGCCCATCGGGAAGCAGCAGCGCGATCATCGGGCCGTGAGCCGATCGGACCCACCCGCTGGCGGAACGGCCGGCCGGCGCGGGCGGCAGGGCCTCGCCGGCGTGCGCCTGCAGTGTCCCGTCTGCTGCGCGCAGCGTGACGTCGGCGTTGAATTGACGCGCCAGCCGCTCGAGGTCCACCTGCAGGTCGGGCAGCGGGCGCCCCGGCGACCCCAACGTCTGGCCGACGAGGGCCGCCAGGCCGTCGAGCGGGTGGCCCTCCCGCTCGTCGCTCGGGATCAGCCACCAGGCAATCGAGGCGAGCGCTCCGAACAGCAGCAGGATGCCCAGGAAGGCAAGATAGATCTGCAGGTACAGGCGGCGCATCAGCCGTCCTGCTGCCTCGCGAAAACGTAGCCTGCCCCGCGCACCGTGATGATGCGCCGAGGGTGTTTGGGATCGTCCTCGATGGCGGCGCGGATGCGCGAGATATGCACGTCCAGGCTGCGGTCGAAGGCTTCGAGCTGCTCTCCGCGCAACGCGTCCATCAGCGCGTCACGCGACATCACCCGGCCAGCATGAGTCGCGAGCGCCCAGAGCAGATCGAATTGATAGCTCGTGACCGTGCGCTCGTCTCCGGCCACGCGCACGACGCGCGCTGAACGGTCGATCTCGAGCCGCCCGAAGCGCAGGATCTCGCCGCGCTTGTCGCCTCCTCCGGATCGCCGGCGCAGGATGGCGCGCAAGCGCGCCAGCAGCTCGCGCGGGTTGAACGGCTTGGGCAGATAGTCGTCGGCGCCCAGCTCGAGGCCGACGATCCGTTCGGTCTCGTCGCCGCGCGCAGTCAGCATGAGGATGGGAATGTCGTGGTCAGCTCGGACACGCTTGCAGACCTCGAAGCCGTCGAGGTCGGGCAGCATCACGTCCAGGATCAGGGCGTCGAACGCATCCTTGGCCAGGAGGCGCAGGCCCTCCGCAGCGGTTGGGGAGGGCGTAACGCGCATGCCGAGCGGCTCCAGATATTCGGCGACCATGGCCGACAGGCCCTGGTCGTCCTCGATCATCAACACCCGCTCGGGCATGTGAAGCGCAATCAGGTCCTGGCAGCCAGAAGAACACCAACTGTAACCTACCCGCTTCCCCTCATCGCCATTTCTTCTTCCCTCATCCCCAGCCCTTCTCCCAGGGGGAGAAGGGAGTTCCCTCCCCCACCGGGAGAGGGCGGAGGGTGAGGGCGATGGAGGCGGGCAACGCGATCGAAGGCCGGTTACCAGCGGCGGAACTGATTTGCCATCTCGACCAGCTTGCCGCGCTGCTCAGGCGTCAACACGTCGGCCGCATCCGCGATCGCCGTCACGAAACGGTCGGACGCCGTCTCCGCCAGCTGCATCTCCGATTGCCGGATCTGTTTGAGCGTCGCGCGGTCCACAGTGGGCTGCGACAGCGCATCCATGAAGGCCTGACGATTCTTCATGTGCTGCTCGCGGACTTGAGACAGGTCCTTGATCGCATCCTGAACGATGGCCTGGATGCGCGTCTTCTGCTCCGGGGTCGCATCGACGCGGCTCAGCACCCATTGCGTCGCGAAATCGGCGCGCGCCGCCCGCTCTTCGGACGTCATGCTCATGCGCTTGTGGCCCCAGCAGCCGCGGCCAGGGCCGCCATCCGGGGCACCTTGCGACCACACGTTGAAGCTCGCCGCCGCGAGCGCGCCCAGCAACCCGCCGAGTGCGAGCCCGCCGAAGAACTTGCGCCGTCCGCCTGTGCGCGCGGGAGGAAGGATTTCAGGTCTCTTGCTGTCCTGCTCGTTCATGATCGACTCCTTGCGGTTGGGAGCGCCGCGGATACGGCGCATGAACGCATCCTAGGCATCACCTCTTGCGTGGGTTTTTCCGTCACGTAAAGATATGTGAAGACGTCGCCTGCGGCGAAATCATGGTACTGTGCCCCGCCAGTCCCACACACACCTCACGAATCGCGAGCCACGGTCTTCCATGCGCATTGCCATCGGCGGCTTCCAGCATGAGACCAACACCTTCGCCCCGTGCAAGGCGAGCTTCGATGAGTTCGCCCGCGGCGGCGCCTGGCCTCCGCTGCTCAAGGGCACCGACATCATCGACGGCACGCACGAGATCAATCTACCGGTAGCGGGCTTCGTAGAAGCCATGCGCAAGACCGCTCATCAGCTCGTGCCCACTGCATGGGCGGCCGCAAGCCCGTCGGCGCATGTAACCGAGGACGCCTACGAGCGCATCGCGGGCCTGATCATCGAGAGCCTGAGAACGGCGGGAAGACTCGATGCCGTCTATCTGGATCTGCACGGCGCGATGGTCGCGGAGCACGTGACCGACGGCGAGGGCGAGCTGCTGTCTCGCGTGCGCGCCGTCGTCGGACCCGACATTCCCGTCACAGCCAGCCTCGATCTGCACGCGAACCTCACTCAGCGCATGCTCGAGCACGCCGATGTGCTGATCGCCTACCGCACGTACCCGCACATCGATATGGCGGAAACCGGTGCGAGAGTCGCGCGCTGGCTCGATCAGCGCCTGGCGGGCGCGCCGCGTCCAAGAGCGAGCGCGCGCCGCGTGCCGTTTCTCATTCCGCTGCAGACGCAATGCACAATGCTCGAGCCCTCCAAGTCGCTGTACGAAGAGCTGGCGCGGCTGGAGCGGGCGACGATTGCATCGCTGTCATTCACGCCGGGCTTCCCGGCAGCGGATTTTCCCGAGTGCGGACCGGCGGTCGTGGCCTATGCGGAGGATCCTGTGGCCGCTGCGCGGGCGGCCGACGCAATGGCCGGCGCGGTGCAAGAGCACGAGTCGGCGTTCGATTGTCCGGTATACGCACCCGACGAAGCTGTGCAGCGTGCGATGGCGCTAGCCTCCCGTGCTTCGCGCCCGGTGGTGATTGCCGATACACAGGACAACCCGGGCGCGGGCGGCGCGTCGGACACGACCGGCATGCTGCGCGCACTGGTGGGCGCGAACGCACAGCGCGCAGCGCTGGGGCTGATGGTCGATGCATCGGCCGCAACAGCAGCGCACGCAGCAGGGCAAGGGGCTGCGATCGAGATCCCTCTCGGCGGCAAGTCGAACATTCCCGGTGACGCGCCGTTTCGCGGCCGCTTTCACGTTGAGCGATTGTCCGACGGCAAGGTCACCTGTACCGGTCCGTTCTACCGCGGCGCCCGCATGAGCCTTGGCCCTTCGGCGTGTCTCAGGATCGGCGGCGTGCGCGTGGTCGTGGCCTGCGAGAAACCGCAGATGGCCGACCAAGAGCTGTACCGCTTCGTCGGCATCGAGCCCACGCGCCAGGCTATCCTGGTCAACAAGAGCTCGGTGCACTTCCGCGCCGATTTTGCGCCGATCGCCGAAGCGATCCTGGTGTGCAAGGCTCCCGGACCGATGCTCGCTGATCCCAGCGAGTTTGCATGGCGCAACCTTGCACCCGGCATCCGATTGAAGCCGAACGGACGCGCGTTCGCGCGTTGAGACGCGTTGCTTCGATCGCCGTGACTACTGGAGCAGGGGAGGTGGAGCCCACGCTCTGAGCAGCAGCTCAAGCGTGTTCGCGAAGCACCAAAGCGGAATTAGGCCGTTTCGAAGGCGTAGTCGCTGACGCGATAAGCGTCTTTCGGCTCGATCCTCGCAAGCGGCGCAAAACGCGCTCCATCCGCGGTTTGATCAGCCACATGCGCGACCGATCGCACGCGCTGAGAGCCCAGCGCGTATTCGCCGAACACGAAGCGCCGCTTCTTCGCGTGCCAGCGTGCCTGCGCTGTTGCGCCACCCAGCGTTCCCGCGTAGTAGACGCCGTGCTCCAGCGCCGCTGGCGACAACACGTTCTTGCGCGCCGGCATCGGCTGCGATTGCCGCCGAAACGACTGATTGTCCCGCAATAGAAGCTGATTCATGCCATCGATCCTTGCACCGTCTCTCGACCCGTCCACGGCGTGTGGATCCCTGGTTGAGTGTCCATTTAACGCGCGCCCGCGATCGAAGTTGAGAGCAGCCGCCGAGCGGTCGCTCGAGCGGAGTAAGCGGTGTTTCACAATAGTCGCCCGCCACTGCTTACTTCGCGCTTACCGCTCGTCTCGAGCGGCCAGCAAGGTGCGTGAGCAGCGAGTGCAGACCAGACCGCCGCATTACGGTGCGGCGGCCCCGGCCTGGGCGATGATGCCGTCCTGGGACGACTGAACGCCGGAGATGCCAATTCCGCCGACGTAATGCCCGTCCTTCACCAGCGGCACGCCGCCATCGAGCGGGACAGCGCCCAGAAGACCGAGCATGCTGATGCGGTCATTCAAGGCAGTTTGTTCAATGGCTTTGGTCGGCCGCTTGAACAGAACGGCGCTCCGACCTTTCTTCTCGGCGATGCGGCTGGATGCTTTCTGCGCGCCGTCCATGCGCTCGAGGACATCAGATGGCCGCCATCGTCAAGCACGGCGATGAGCACAGCCCAACCGTTCTTCTCCGCTTCCGCGTGCGCAGCGGCGGCGACGCGCTTTGCATCGTCCAGAGACCGCTTCGCCCAGCCCTATTCGCCTGCACGCGTGAGAGCGTCAGGAAGGGTGAGAAAGAAGATTCTTGTGGATTTGCCCGTCCTTTATGACCAGTTTGATATTCGCCGGGCTCTGCAGGAGGCGGACATCGCTATGCGGCTCTCCCGCGACAACCAGCAGGTCGGCCAGATAACCCTTCTTCACCTCGCCTGTCTGACCCTGCAGCATCATGGCCGCGGCGCCCGTGCGCGTAGCCGCCACCAACGCCTCCGAATCGCTATAGCCGAAAAAGCACACGAAGTGCTCGAGATCCCGGGCGTTGGTCCCGTGCGGCATCCAGGGAAATCCATAGTCCCCGCCCACGAGGACGCGGACTCCGCGCTTGCGCAGCGCGGGAAACACCTTCCGCGCACACTCGAACTGAGCGACGACGCCGTTGTTCTTCGCCTTCTCGTAGGTGATACCCCATTGCTCCGCTTCGCAGATCGTGTTGTGCAGCAGTCCCACCGCCGGTGCCACGAAGATCCTGTCACGCGCCGCCTCAAGGAGATCGAGGCATTCGTCGTCGGCGTATTCGCAGTGGTACAGAATGTCGACTCCATGCCTGAGCGCGCTCTTTATCGAGGCCGCCGCCCGGGCGTGCGCGGCAATGCGCTTGCCGTGCGCATGCGCAGTCCGTGCCGCGGCACCCACCTCCTCTTCGCGCATGACGGTGTGCTCCGGGCGCGAACCAGGAATGGTCTGGTTTCCGGAGATGTTCAGCTTGAGCGTGTCCACGCCCTCTCGCAGCAGGCCGCGGCAGGCGCGCAGCATCTCGTCCTCGCCGTCCACCACCAGCGCGACCGACTCCCGGTAGATGTGGAGGCGGCGCTCGTCACCCAGGTTCCCGGTGTTGGTGAGCTCCGGGCTGGCGGCCAGCAATCGCGGCCCTGGGGTGTGCCCCGCATTGATCTCGTCCCGCAGCACAACATCGAGGCGCGGTTTCGCTGATCCACCGCTCACGCACGAGGTGAAGCCTGCCTCCAGCACGATGCGTGCGTGCCGTCTGGTCTGCAGCATGTGCTCCTCGGGCGGGACATCGCCGGTTTCGGCCATGTCGGCCCTGTGCAGAAACGACAGGTGCGCGTGCCCATCTACCAAGCCTGGGATAATCGTGTGCCCCGTAGCGTCGATGCGCTGTGCAGCGCGTAACTCACGCGGGGCTTGCGTCCATAGCTCCGCAATCCGGTTCCCCGAGACGAGCACATCGGCGGGAAAAGCCTGTCCTCCGCTTCCGTCCCAGACGGCCCCCCCTTGCAGTAGAACAGTATCCATAAATATCTATATGACAGGTTAGCAGAGTCTCCGCGACGAGCGTTGAGCTGCGAACCGGCATAGTCACTTTCCGTGGACAGCGTACGGTATCTGCCGAGGCGAGCACCCGTTGAGCCGATCGTCGCATTCATCCGACGAACCCTTGTTTGCTGTAGGCCACAGGCGAGTTAGTGGGCGAAGACTCCGTCCTCGGACCCACATCGCGCAGCAAAAAAAGCGCGAACCAGCAATCAGTTGAAGGTCATCGTCGCGACGATCGTATCGTTATAGGTCCCTGCAGCGGGCACTGCAGCAAGGGCGGGAATGGCGCCGGCGACAGTATAGTTTGCGGTGCCGACCGGCCCAAAGATTACGATCAGCGTGAACGTTCCGCTCGCGGTTACGGTGCCCCCCGTTCCGTCGCCCCACACGTTTGTGTTGAGGGCAGCTGGCACCGTCCCCAGGTAGAGATTGTAGGGCAGCGTGTCCGACGGCAAGCTTAGATTCGTGAGGCGTCGCTGCGCGTAAGTCCCGCTGGCGCCTGTGGACAGCGTGGCGGTGTAGTTGACGGTCTCGAAGATGCCCGCCGTAAGAGTACAACTCACCGTCATGGTTGACGACGAGTTGACCTGCGCACCGGAGTAGGTCCCGAAGTTCAGTGTTCCTACACTGATCGTACAGGTGTGTGCGGCATGCGCGGTAGGTGCAACGCAGAGCGTTAGACCAACGAACAGCATCAGCCGTTGTAACAGACGTCGGGAGGTTATCTGCATCGCTCGCGCAATCAATGCTCGGCCTCCTTCAGCTTGCAGACCAGCGGCCCGACTTCTGCCACGACCGGCGCTTTAGGATCGACCTCGACCGTGACGGTGCAACGGCGACCGTTGTAGCTCACCTCGACCTCGTGCTTGCCTTGGAAGTCGGTCAGGAAGACTTCCCCATCGAACGCAACAGGGAAGCGTTCATCACGGCCCGCAACGACGACCTCAGCCCCTTCCGGCACCGGCGTACCGTCAGGCTGCATCAGACGTACGAGGGCGTTGTTCTCGCGGCGCGACTCGAAGCGCGCTACCACGCCGGTGCGCGCCAAGGTGATCACCAATTGATCCACGCCCGACAAGCTGTAGTCGAACGGTATCGTCAAAGGATCGATAGAAATCTTGACCGGCACGTTGGCTGGTATACGAGGTACTAGAAGCGTTCCATCGTCGCCAGTGCGGCCCACCTCGACATTCTCCTGCATGACCCGTACACCGGGGATATCGGACACCCTGACCAGGGCAAAGCTGCTGTCGATCGGCGCAGCCGCGAACACCTTGGTGTCCAAAACACCAACGCCGCCCGCCACTGTCGCGCGCAGGCCGACAGTGGAATTGGCAACTGACCCCTCGAGAGAATAGCGCCCATACAGGCCCTGATAAGAGATCCCGGCAGCGCCCTGATCGTCGGTCTGCGCGTGAACGTAGTAACCGTACCCCGGGCCCACTTGCAGCGGCCGTTGGACATCCAACGCACCGACCGTAGTGCGCTGTCCGTTGCTCTGGGTGTTGAGCGCGCTCGCGGTGCCGCTGACTCCTGTGCCCAGCGGAACAGTAAACAGCGCCTGCACTTGGGTTTGATCGGTCAAACCAGTCGTCCTGCTGAGGACCAGCGTGAATGCGCCCCATGTCCCAAGTTGCTTGGTATACGTCACGGCATACAGATCGAGGGCTCCCATCGGCGGCGCTGTCGAGGTGTTGACCGGAGCGACATTGCGAAAACGTTGATCGGTCCACAAGAACGCCATTGTCCCGGCTTGCCCAGGGAGCTGAACGTTGAGGTTTGCAGAGATCGATCGCGCCGTCTGGACACCTCCGTCGCCTACTTCGCGATAGTCGGGGCTCGCCCATGTCCCACGCACTCCGAAGCTTATCGTTGGCGTCTGCCGATCGAAGCCCAGGAGCGCGCGTCCCCCGTTCCCTAACGAGCTGTCGCTGCCGGCAACCCCAGCCTGTAACGTTCCTAGCACCCCGAGCACGGTCGCTGCTCCTACTCCTGCGCCACGCACATCGCTCGAGCCTTCAGCCCGCCCCTCCAGCGTGAGCTTATCGGTCAACCCGTAGCGGTACACGCCGGAGGCCAGGGGATCTCGATAGTCGAAATTTTCGAGTCCGTAGTTGAAGCGGACAGCGCCCGCGCTGAACGAGAACTCGCTCAGCCCCGAGCGCAGCAACTGAGTCGTGGTGTAATAAGGCTGGGTGATGACCTGCTGCTGGCCCAATGCATTGGTGACGACGAGCTGTAGCTCACCAGCGCCGTTCACTACCGGTACGTTGGTGATCGAAAACGGACCGGGGGGCACGTTCTGGCTGCCCAAGCGCACATTGTTGGCGTAAAGTTCAGCCGCTGTCGGAATGGCCGCAACTCCAGAGACGGTGAGCAGCGGGTAGGTGATGAAACCGGGTTGCAGGGAAAAGTTGGAGCTGTATTGCACGCCACCAAAACGCACGGCATTGCCCCACCATCCAGGCGCGGTGATCGCGTCGCCGACGATCAGTGTACGCAGGCGCGCTGGGTCGTCCCAGCGCCAGGCTGCATCGAGCACCACCACATCCGGTTGCGCTGAACCCGGTGTAGTGACCGGATTGACCAGGGTGGTCACACCAACGCTGCCGTACGGCCCGAACGCGACGGCTTCAAACAGGCCCGATACGCTCGCGGACGATTCATTCAGCCCCCCGTAACTGTTAGTAGTGTTTCCGTAGATGGTGTAGTTCAGAAACCCGCCAAAGTCTGGCGTCCGCGCCATAATTGGAGGTAGAAGCCCATAGCTGAGCGTCGACCTCGGTAATCGGTTAGGATCCACGTGCAGCTCGAGGCGCTGATCCTCCTCTGATATGGACCAGGTCACGCCGCGCAGCGCGCTGAGCTGGGCCATCGTGCGACCATCGAACTCCTGCATTGGTGCATCGTCGTAGCGGATGCGCAGGCGGTCCAAAGTATCTCGGTCGACCCATAGTTTGCCGCCTGGCCCACGCACGACATAGGCCACCCCGTCCGGCGCACTACCGTTCAGCACCACCGAGAGAACGCTGATTCCCTGCGACACCTGCCCTGCATCGGCAGACACGGGTATGAGACGCCCGTCTGCCAGGGTCTGTGCGAACGCCCCGTTGTTTACCAGAAGCGTGACGGCGGTCAAAGCCGCTGGACTAACGCGCCGCAGGCGGTAGGGTGAAGTCAATGGGCTCCCCATTGCCCGTGCCCTGCAGCGCGCGCACCCGTATCGGATCGTCGGTCGGCCTGGCGCTGAGTTCGACTAGACGGAACGCGCCTGGCAACACGACGATGACGCCCGCCTCTGCGAGCGTGCGCTCTTTTTGCGTCACCTTGAGTTCGCTCAGTCGCAGGTTGCCGTTGCCTTCATTGCCGATGCGCAGGCTCTTCACGCCCTCACTACCTGCGATCGACCAAGTCGGCGTTGGCGCTGCCTTGCCAGCCAGGGGTGCAACGTATACTGGGATGTCCATCCTTAGCGCGATGTGGAACGTGAAGCCAGGTGTGGCCTCGGCGCGACCGGTGGGAACCTCGGCAAAGATGAGCCGGAACGATTGCTCGACGCGTGGCGCCGGTGCCGCGCGCAAGGCAACCCGTACTAGCTGACGGCCTTGCGGCTTGACCGTGAAGATGGGCGGGTTGACGATCAGGGCGCGTGTTTCTTCGTTGGCGTCCTTGCCGTCGACCTGCCGCCAGCCGCGTGTTTGTACCTGGATCGTGACCGGCGCGTCTCCGGGGTTGCTGACCTCGACCACCGCGGTGCGCGATGCGGGGCCGAGTTCTACGCGCATGGGACTCAGCCCAAAGGTCGCGGCGAGGGCTGGAGATGCCCCACACACCAGAGCAGTGGCGATAAAGGCAGCGCCTAGAAGATGGTTCTTCGTGGTTATCATGGATCTGCGCCTTGAGCTATTTCGCGGGTGCAGAAACGACTGCTGCCGCACGCGGCGGCAGCAGAGTTGGAGTGGCGTTGCCGTTAGGCGAAGGTGACGGTGATCTGAACGGTATCAGTGTAGGCACCCGCCTCCGGGTATTGAGCAGCGGGAATCGAGGCGCAGATGTTGATCGGCTTGGGACCTCCGCTCGCCGCAAATAACGAGGTCGCGACGATTGTGTTGGTGGCGTTCCATTCGGGTCCCGCGCCAGCCGCTGGGCAGGTGTTGAAGGTGGCGCCCGTCGGCACATCGATTAGATAGTTCAGGAAATCGGTGCCGTCAGTCATTCGCTTCTGCGTACCCGAAGCGTTGGAGCCGTTGTTGAGCGCCACGGCGCTCACGGTCGCCTTATGGTTGCACGTCAGGGTGATCGTATTTGCCGTGTTGGTCGCGGCGGCGCCGGCACTGATGGCGCCAAAGGCGACCGTGGGGGCAGACACCGTGCAGGAGTTGTTTATGGTCGCGGTAACCTGGAACGTCGTCGTAGTAGTCGCGGCAAACGGCATGCTGGGCATCCACAGCGTGAGCGCTCCGGAGAGCGCAGCCGCAACGATCCGGCGGGACAAGGGACATCTCATGGCCAAAGGCTCCTTATGGGTTGCTACCAAAAAACAGCGGCTTACAGATCCTCTTGTACCGCAGCAATTTCGGTGCCAAGGACTTGCCACTGGATTCGCGCCTGAGAGGGAGCAAAACAAATTCCTCAGCCGCTGACCAGCGGTCGCGTTTCACCGATGAGCGGTCGGAAGATTTGCGTGTTGTGTGGAGGCGGCCTGGGCGCTGCGCTAGTGACCTGCCTTGTTGATTCAGCTGACGGCACACGGCACCACAGAGGCCGTTTCGCGACGCGCCAAAGCTTGCATTTAGCTTGCACGATTCCGACGACGACGCGGAATGTTGTGCTACCGTTTCGTCGTGGATGCGGCGGGACGAGGTCGTACCTACAGCTGGAGAAGGCGCACTGGGCGGTGTGGCTGACCACATGATCCTCATACAGAACGCGGTCGTTCTCACGCCGTCGTTCGAGGCGAAGCCACTCGACGTGCTCGTCGATGAAGGTACGATTGCGGATGTCGTGCCGCGTGGCACGGTAAAGGGGGAAGGCATGGAGCGCGTCGATGGCACCGGGCGCGCACTGATGCCGGGGCTCGTCAACGGCCACAACCACGCGCAGACCAATCTCGCTAAGGGACGCTTCGACCGCTACAACCTCGAGACTTACCTCAATCTGCAGCCGGGCGTAAATGGGCACCGCACGGTCGAGGACAAGCACCTATCGGCTCTGATCGGCGCAGCCGAGATGGCGCGCAAGGGCTGCACCGCCGGCTACGACATGTTCGCCGAGTTCCCGCTGCCCACGGTCGAGGGTGTCGAGGCTGTGGTACGCGCGTACGCGGAAGCCGGGGTGCGCGGCGTGATCGCGCCGATGCTTGCCGACAAGACGTTCTACGAAGCCATCCCGGGTCTCGCCGACGCGCTGCCCGAGGCGCTGCGCGGCCGGGCTCTGACGGCGAAGTATTCGCGGCATGAGGTATCGATCGCCGCGTGCAGAAGGGTCCTTCAAAGCTGGAGATCCGACACTGTCAGGCCAGCGCTCGGCCCGACCATCCCACACCATTGCTCGGACGCATTTCTCACTGCCTGCAGCGATCTGGCGAAAGAGCACGGCCTCGGCGTGCAGATGCATGTGGCCGAATCGAGGATGCAGTCGGTCGTCGGCAGGAAGGTCTATGGCAAAAGCCTCGTCGCGCATCTTCACGAACTTAAGCTGCTGAACGACAGGTTCTGCGTCGCGCACGGCGTCTGGCTCGACGACGACGATCGCAGGCGCCTGGCAGACGCCGGCTGCTCGATCTCGCACAATCCCGGCAGCAACCTCAAGCTCGGCTCTGGGATCGCGGACATGCGCGCGATGCTCGACGCTGGAGTCAATGTCGCGGTAGGCACGGACGGCACCGCGTCTTCCGACAATCTCAACCTCTTTGAGGCGATGCGGCTCGCCTCCTATGTTTCGCGCGTGCGCGGCAACCCGCCCGAGCGCTGGGTGAGCGAGAGAGAGGCGCTGCGCGCCGCCACCGAAGGAGGTGCGAAAGCGCTCGGCATCGACAGGCTAGGGCGCATCGAAAAGGCGTGGAAGGCGGATCTCGTCCTGCTCGATCTTTCAGCGCTGCACTACATCCCGCTCAACGACCTTGCCAGCCAGATCGTGTTCGGCGAGGATGGCACCGGCGTCGAGAGCGTCATGGTAGGCGGGCGATGGATCGTACGCGAGCGCAGACTGCTCACCGTCGACGTCCCGGCGCTCCGGCGCAAGGCGGACGAAGCGGTGGAGCGTTTGCGCGCAGCGAACGCCGAGGCGCTTGCATTGGCAGAAAAGCTGCACCCCTACGTCGGCCACTTCTGCTCTGGGCTGGCGTCAATGCCTTGAGCGCATGACAACCGGTGCGGTCCTCCTGAGGATATCGATCGTGTGACGGTCGGATTGCCCAGAGTAGACAAGTCATCATCCGGTCGCTAGAGACCACAACCTCGATTCCGCTGCTCGAACGACCCGAGACATGATGCGACTGTCACTGCTCGCCACAAGCCTGCTCGCGGCGGTGGTATGCCCGGCTCTGCTGGCGTCCGAGGAAGGCAATCAAGCGAGAGTGCCAGAGCTACCGCTGTTGCGGACCAGAGTGAAGGAATTCTGGCGGGCGGTGGGCGCCCACGATGTCGTGACGCATTACGAGATGACGACGCCGACGGTGCGCAAGCGGGTGCCCCTCGAAGCATTCAAAAAGACATGGAGTTGGGAGGATCAGCCGCAATTTCCTGTCCAAAGCATCGCAGCGGATCTATTGAGCGTGTGCAACTGCGTTGAGCTTCGACTCCTGCGTTGCACCGTTGCGCTGGACCTCGCCATCGACCAAGCCGGCGAACCGTCCAGGAACGAGCGCATCTTACAGATGTGGGAATTTGCCGACGGCCAGTGGTATGAAGCGTACTCCGGCGCCCCGATCGAGCGGCGCTGTCCTCGGCAGCATTGAGGCCAATCGGGCGCAACCGGCCTGAGTCGGGTCAGCCGATGTGAATCCGCACCAGCGCGAGGATCATCGGAACCGCGACGGCGGCACCGAGCGCACTGATCCACCCAGCCAAACGGCTAGCGGTCTGCTCGGGCACACCATGGTTCAACAAGACAGTGCGCAGGCCACAACCGGCGTGCGTGATCACCGACCACACACCCAGCGCGTAGTGTGGAAGCAGGCGCACGCTCCAAGGGTCTCCCAACAGGCCGGCTTTTCCGCCGGACGCAAACCAGAAGTCGGTTTCAATTCCGGCGCTCAAGCGCGCGTAGATGAATACCGAGTTCATGTGACCGAGGATATAGATGCCGAGGTAGGCACCGGTCATGGTCTGCAGCGTTTCAAAAAACCCGGCTGGGCGACTGAGCCGTGCACGCAACAGCAGTGCGCCGCTGATCACCATAAACAGCATGAGCGCCACCCCAAGCGGCTCGACCACACCGCTGCGGTACCACTTGCGCAGGACTCCCATGACCGCGATGTGTGTATCCGCGCTCAAGAATCCAGTTAGATGATTGAACAGGTGCAACGAGACGAACCCAACGATGATGATTACGGCTCCCGCGCCGTGGATCGGCCGCAGCCATGATGGTGTGTGCGCAGTGGCGTGCGCCGGTGTTGCGTTTGACGCACCCACGAAAACGGCGGCTATGACGGCGATCCATATCACGGGCCAGATCACCTGATCACCCTTGGGAAACCCGGCGAGATACACCACGACGCCAAGAAAAGTGAACAGGGGCGGACAGGCAAAGGCGAGATGAGCGAAGGCGCGGGCGCGCGTCTCTCCATTCGTCGGTCGTTGGGCAGCCCCAAGACCCGAAGCCACCGCCAACGCCAGCATGGGAACCGCGAATGTGATCACCAAAGACACCACCAGCGCAACGCCACCGAGCACGGCCGCAGAGTCAGTGACCGCAGAAAGCAAGTGGGCGCTCCGGTAAACGCCTGCTAGCAGCACCGGATAAATCAGTGCCGCGACCGCAGGCAATGCCATCGACCAGCGGCGGGCCGCCCAGTTGGACAAGCCAGCGGCGCGAAGCATTCTGGTCTCCTCTCGCAAGCTCTGCGCTATCTCACGCGCGACAACGGGGCGCTCGGCTTGAGCGCATGAGCGCCGTCACCAAGCAGAGTGAGCGCGAAGCACGCGAGTGCCCAGAACACCGGGTATTCATAGCCGCCGCCCTTGTTCGAGAACAGCCAGCCGTTCGCGCTGTGACCAAGGTAAGCTGCGACGAGTAGATGCACGCCGAGAAAGAGCGCAACCCACCGGGCGTAGACCCCGAAGATAAGCGCTAACCCACCGATGGTCTCATACAGCATAACGATCCACGCAAACCAGTCGGGGAGTCCCAGGCTGCCAAAGTACTGGCCGACCCCTCCCATGGTGAAGACGAAGACCTTGAGATAGAGGCCGTGCAACAGGAACAGAACGCCCATACTCACCCGCAGCAGCAATGCCCCATGTGGTGCCGTCTTGCTGTCGATCATATGTCATCTCCATTCACCGATGAAACGCTGTCCTGCCTTCGCTGAGCTGGATTCCCAGTCTACGACATGACGGGCCTCGCGAGGACTAAAGCATATGCTTCGACGCGAGCGTTCATACTTGCGCCAGGGTTACGGTCCGCCGAAACCGCGCCAGGGCTGCGACAAAGAACACCAGTCCCATGCCGGCTACCCAGGTGAAGTCCGGCCACACCGCGCTCAACCCCGCGCCGCGATACAGGATCGCCATGGACATGCTCACGAAATGGGTGGTGGGCGAAAACTGCATCACGTTCTGTAGCCACTGGGGCATGCTGTCGAGCGGGGTCTGCCCGCCCGAGAGGATGTTCAGCATCAGGAAAACCGGAATCGCTAGCAGGCCGAACTGAGGCATCGAGCGCGCGACTGTCGCCAATAGAATCCCGAGCGAGGAAACGGAGAACATGTAAACGCCGGTGCTCGCCATGAACAAAGGAATCGAGCCGGCAACCGGTACGCCCAGCATGCCCTGGACCACCACCAGCAGCGAGATGGTCGATACGACGATAATGACCAGGGCGCTCGACCAGATCTTCGCCAGCATGATGTCGCTGGGCCCGAGCGGCATGACGAGCAGGTGCTCGATCGTGCCGTGCTCGCGCTCGCGCACCACCGCCGCACCCGACAGGATGATAGCGAGCATGGTGATGTTGTTGATGATCTGCGACACGCCCAGGAACCAGGTCTCGATCAGGTTCGGATTAAACTTCGCGCGCGTAACCAGTCGCACGGGCGGAGCGGCGTCTGACGGCGCAGGTGCAACGCGCTGGATCTCCTGCGCGATGATGCTCTGAATGTAGGCCGCCCCGTGTCCGGCCTGGGCCATGGCGGTGGCGTCAACATTGAGCTGGATGGTCGGGTTGCGGCCTGCCTCCAGGTCGGACTGGAAGCGCGGCGGGATGTCGATGACGAACGTGTAACGGCCGGCGTCCATCACCCGATCGATCTCACTCGCTCCGATCGGCTCGGGCCGTTTGAAAAACGGCGGCAGCAGCGCATCGGCGATGCGCCGGGACAGCTCGGAGCGGTCCTCGTCGACGACGGCGACCGAGGCGTTGCGCAGTTCCATCTGCGCTCCCTTGGCCGGACCGTACACGGCGTAGGTGAAGGCGTAAATGATCAGCCCAACCATCGCCGCGTCGCGCCCGAGGCTCGCGAGTTCCTTGAA
>DASPUW010000024.1:0-2088 GCA_035622675.1 Burkholderiales bacterium
ACTGGCAGATGTGGGGCTGGTGCCTGCTGCTCGTTGCGCTGGCGACGCTGGGCAAATTCGGAGGCTGCTACTGGGCGGCGCGCTGGGCTGGTCTCGATTCGGCCCAGGCACGCGCAGTCGGGGTCATGATGAACACGCGCGGACTGATGGAGCTGATCGTGATCAACGTCGGTTATGACCTCGGTGTTCTGCCGCGGAGCGTGTTCACCATGCTCGTGATCATGGCGCTGGTCAGCACTGTCGTCACCACGCCGGCGCTCAGGCGCTGGCTGCGCGCTCGAGCCGGGGAAGAGCTGAATCAGGGGGACATCGCGCGCTGACCGAGCATTTCGAATCGCATGCTCCTCCTGTTATATGCGTGTAGGCGAGGTGCTCACGCTCTGAATTCGGCCTTGAGTGCGCGGTATAGGCGCCGATACTTTTCGCGGCTGCCTCGATACGCATCGACCAGAGCCGGCTCCGGATCGATCGTCTCGCTCACCGCAGGCGCAGTGCAGGCTTCGCCAACGGCCTCGTTACTGAGCGCCAGCCGGGCCAGGCGCGCCGCTCCGAAGGCTGGCCCCTGCGCTGCTTCGCGGTAGAGAAGCACTGGCCGATCGAGTGCGCTGGCGAGAATCCGCATCCACAGGCGGCTTCTGCTGCCGCCGCCGATCGCAGCCACGCGGGCAACCTGAGTCCCGGCGGCGCCAAGGCAGTCCTGAGCTTCCGCGAGGGAGAGCGCGACGCCCTCGAGCACGGACTGGATCAGCGCCTCGGTCGAAGTCTCCGCCTGCAGCCCGAAGAACACGCCCCGCGCGTAGGGGTCGTTGTGTGGCGTACGCTCTCCGGTCAGGTACGGCAAGAACAGCAGGCTGCCGACACCTTTGAAGGCGGTCTCCACACGCGCAAGCAGCGCGCCGATGTTGTCTGACCCGACCAACTGGGCCGCCCACGCGAGGCAGCTCGCGCCATTCAGCATCGCTGCCATCTGGTACCAGCGGTGCGGGATCGCGTGGCAGAAAGCGTGCACGAACGCTTGCGGGAACGGCCGGTAGTCGGCGGTGCACACGAAGTATTGAGCGGAGGTGCCGAGCGAAGCGAAAGCGTCGCCGCCGGACACCGCGCCGATGCCGACCGCGCCCGCTGCAGCGTCACCTGCACCGGCGGCGACGACTATGTCGGACGGCAGGCCCCATGCGCTCGCGACGTCGCGGCTCACGACCCCGGATGGTTGCGATCCCTCCAGCAAGCGCGGCATGTGCGCGAGCGACAAGCCAGTCGCCTGCAGGAGTTGAGCGGACCAGGAGCGCGAGCCTTCGTCGAGCCACAGCGTGCCCGCAGCGTCCGACGCATCCGTAGCGAGCCCGCCAGTGAGGCGATAGCGCACGTAATCCTTGGGCAATATCACGGTCGCGAGGCGCGCGAAGATCTGAGGTTCGTGTTGCCTCAGCCAGAGCAGCTTGGGCGCAGTGAACCCCGGCATGGCGGGCACGCCCGCAATGCTTCCGAGATTCGGCACCAGCCGCTCGAGTTCCTCGCATTGCTGCAGCGAGCGGCCGTCGTTCCACAGAATGGCGGGGCGTAGCACCTTCCCCGCTCGATCCAGCAGCACGGCGCCGTGCATTTGCCCTGAGAGCCCTAAAGCGCGCACGCCTGAGAAATTGCCCGGCGCGGCCTGCCGCAGCGCGAGGACAGCGCGTGCGACCGCGTTCCACCAGTCTTCCGGGTCCTGCTCTGACCACAGCGGCCGCGGCCGCGAGATTGACAACGCCTGCTCCGCTTGGGCAAGCACGCGCTGCTGCTCGTCGACCAGCAACGCCTTTACGGCGGAGGTGCCTACATCGATCCCGAGAAATACCTGTGTCATGCCGACCTGCCTCTCGCGTCCATTCCGGGGCCACCCTATTGACGTGGCTCCGATGCTTGGAGCAATGTGTGCGATCGCCCCGCGTCGAAGGCAGACTAAACCAAACGAGGGTGATTTAGTAATATTGGAAGGCTAGTTCCCGGCAGCGCGCTGTTCATACCATCGATAAGGCGGAGGACCCTGATGAAGACGAAGAGACTTGTCTTGCTGTGTGTGTCGATGTGCACCGCAGCATTCGCTTA
>DASPUW010000025.1:0-2369 GCA_035622675.1 Burkholderiales bacterium
TATCCTCCGCTCCGATATTCAGCAGTCCGACCGTCGGCTGGTCCACCTGCTCGACCACGCCGTACAGCACCGACCCCATGACGGCGAACTGCAGCAGGTCTACCGGGCTGCAGTCCACGTTGGCGCCAAGGTCCAGCATGCAGGTGCGGCCGCGGCGCGTGGGCACCATGGAAGCGATCGCCGGCCGTTCGACGCCCGGCATCATCTTCAGGACGAAACGCGAAACCGCCATGAGCGCACCGGTGTTCCCTGCGCTGACGCAGGCATCCGCACCGCCCGACTTGACGAGATCGACGGCGACGCGCATGGAGGAGTCGCGCTTCGTGCGAAGAGCGACCGCCACGGGCTCGTCCATCGCCACCACCTCCGATGCGGCCTGCAGACGCACGCGAGGGTCGCTCGTCAGCCCCACCCGCTTCACTTCGCCGCGCAGGACCTTTTCCTGCCCGACCAGTATGACGACAGCATCGGGGTTGTGCAGCAGGAAGCTGGCCGCCGCTGGCACGGTCACGTGCGCGCCGTGATCGCCGCCCATGCAATCCAGGGCGATGGTAATGCCCATCAGCAGCCCGAGCGGCCGCCGCAGGGCGGCCGCGTGTCAAGGCGAGGGCTCGTGGCTTCCACTACCGCGGCACCAGGTGACACAAAGACACCAGGTGCTCTAGAGGCTGCGCGAGATCAGCTCAGTCCTCGCGGGTCTTGACCACTTTCTTGCCGCGATAAAACCCGGTGGGGCTGATGTGGTGACGCAGATGAACTTCGCCCGACCCGGGTTCGATCGCGAGCGGCGGCTGGCTCAATGCATCGTGCATGCGGCGCATGTTTCTGCGCGAGGGCGATTTCTTGCTCTGCTGAACGGCCATGTGGCTGCTCCTTGGTAGCAGGATCTGAATGATAGATAGTTAGTGGGCTTCTTTCTTCAGCCCGGCCAGCTGCGAAAACGGCGAGAAGCGCTCGCCTGTGTTCGTTGCTCCCGGCTGCAGGCCGCAGGCGGCCTCCGCGTGGCGCGGCGCCATGGGCAGGCTCAACACGACTTCCTGCTCGACCAGGTCGTGCAGATCGAGTGCGCTCGTGCTCGGCATGAAGTCGATGTCGTCGTCTTCCCCTTCCGTCGGGTCTGCGTCGGTGGCGCGGGGAAGCAAGACGATCTCGCGTCGAGTGTCCAGGTGCAACCGAAGCTCTTCCAGGCAGCGCTGGCACGGGACCGCCAGATCTCCGGTCAGGCTGACGCGCAGGACTGGCTGCCCCTTTGCTGACATATACCCTTGAACGGCGTAGGTTACTGCCCCCTCCTGGTTGAACAGTAGGTCCTTGAGCCTGGGCATACCCGACAGCGGCAACTTCCCAGCGACGCTCGACCCACCGCGCGCAAAGCGCACCGGGTCGATCACCAGCGGCTCGGTACTGCTCGCGCTGTCCGCACCCTCGCTGCTTGCCATCTGCTCGATTCGAGGCTCCACAATCTCTCGGGCGCCTCAAAATAAACGGCGCATGATAAGATTTTCCCATTGCTCTGTCAAAAGCTTAGGTTCCAACGTCGCACAGCGCGTTCGATGCGCGCGCCCGGTCTTCCCCTCGACCATGCTGGTCCTCGCTTCCACTTCGCAGTATCGCCGCGAACTGCTCGGGCGGCTGGGATTGCAGTTCGTCACTTTTGCGCCGCGACTGGATGAAGCGCCCCTCGCGGGAGAAAGCGCCACGATGACGGCTTTGCGTCTGGCGCTGGCCAAGGCGCAAGCGGCGGTCGCCACCTTTCCAGACGCTTTGATCATTGGCTCTGACCAGGTGGCGGAGCTTGATGGCATGCGCCTGGACAAGCCGGGGGGGCGCGAGCGCGCTCAGCAGCAGCTGGAGAGCGTCAGCGGGCGGGAGGTCGTGTTTCACACCGCCGTATGTGTCCTGCAAGCGCACAGTGGACAGGCACAGAACCAGATCGTCTCAACGCAGGTACGGTTTCGTCCGCTCTCGCGATCCCAGATCTCGGCCTATCTCGACCGTGAACAGCCGTACGACTGCGCGGGAAGCGCAAAATCGGAAGGGCTGGGCATAGCACTGCTGGAAAGCATTCGCGGCGACGATCCGACGGCGCTGATCGGCCTGCCCCTGATCGCTGTGGTGTCCATGCTGCTCGACGCGGGGATAAGCGTGTTGTGAGCGACGCACTGAGCCGTGGTGTTCTGTACTTGATCCCGTCCACTCTCGGAGAAAGCGAGCCCGGCCACGTCCTCCCCGGCCTCGTTCTCGACACCGTGCGCAGCCTCGATGGCTACATCGCGGAACAGGCGAGAACCGCGCGCGCCTTCTTGCGTCGGGTTGGAGTGAAGCGACCGCTCAACCAGATCTCGATCCAGACCCTCGACGAGCATACC
>DASPUW010000026.1:0-6070 GCA_035622675.1 Burkholderiales bacterium
AGCGAACGAGACTGCAGCCCGCCAAACGCAGGGACCAGAGCAACAATGAAACCGCTGCGGGCGGCAGATCAGGGAGGCACCATCGATCTGCCGTTCAACGAGCACGTCCTCGCTCGCCTGCTGGCTGCGCTCGATGACAGGACCGCGTCGAATCAGGCGCTCGCGGACCTGCTCCTGTGTGACCCGGCGCTCGCCCTCCATGTGCTGGCGAGCGCGGGCCCACTCCCGGCCGCTGCAGAAGCGGCGCAATCGATCTCCGTTCAAGCCTGCGTAGGCGCGCTGGGCCGCGACATGCTCCGGGCGCTCGGCCTGCTGCAGCTTGGCAAGCAGCTTGGCAATGGGACCCTGCCGTATCCGCGCTCGGTGCTCGCACGCATCTGGGGCCGCTCGGTGTTGTGCGCCGAGCTCGCAGGCCGCCTGGCGCGGGCCTTGAACCAACCCGGCGAGCCCGCACAGCTGGCGGGACTGCTGCATCAGATCGGAAAGCTCGTGCTGCTGCGCTCGCGCGGTGAGGCCTACGCCAGGATGCTCACTTCGCTGCGCAAGGATGCAGACCTCGTGCGCGCAGAGCGCGAAGCGCTCGACACCACACACGCGGCGCTGGGCGCAGCGTGGCTGGAAGCGAGCGGGCTGCCGGGTTTCGTCGCCGATGCACTGCGCTTCCTGCACGAGCCGGCGGAGCGGCTTGGCGACGCGCCGTGCGTTGTGCGCGCGGTGGCGGTTGGCAGCGCGCTGGTGGAAGACGGCGTCACCGAGCTCACGGCGCGCGTCGCCGCACAGCTCACGGGCCTCGCAGCACCAGCGATCACGCGCTTGTTCGAGGAGGCAACGGCCGCCGCACGCGCCAATCCGGCGGGCGTAGAGATTGCCGAATCGGCGAGCGGTCAGCCCGCGGAGCTCGAACGCGGTCTGCTGGGTGGCGACTTGAGCCTTCAAGCTTCAGCCAATCCGGCTCCGCGCCCCGCCGCGACGGTTCGCGAACTGGTCGCGTCGGTGGCTCACGCTGGCCTGCACGAGGTCATGCGCGAGGCATTGTCGGGCGCGGAAAATCAGTCCGCGGCGCTCGCGCGCATACGGCGCCTCGCGCGGCTGCTGACCGGGATCCGGCGGCAGTTCTTCTTTCTCGCCGCCGTTCACGATCAGCGCCTGATCGGCGTCGCCACGCCTGAAGATCCTGCGAGCCTGGCAAAGCTGGCCGTGTCCCTCGAGGGCTCGCCTAGCATGCTCGCGCAGGCGGTGCGCGAGCGGTGCCCCGCTCGAGCGATGGGCCCCGATCTGGAGCGCAGCGCCGCGATCGACCGGGTGCTGGCGCGCATGATGGCAAGTGGCGGTCTGCTGTGCCTGCCGATGACCGACACCACGGTCGTGCTCGGCGTGCTGGTCGTCGGACTTCCGGCGGATTGGCGCGAGCCGAGCGACGACGAGGCGCTGCTGGCGCGAGTCGCGGCGCTCGGCGGCGAAACATTGGCTCGGATTGGACGCGACACTGCTCACGCAGAGCGCATCCGCAGCGAGCTCACCGAGCGCTTCAGGGCGCTTGGCAGGCGCGTCGTGCACGAGGCGGGAAACCCGCTTAGTATCGTGAAAAACTATTTGAAGCTGCTGAAAGACAAGATTGGCGACACAGGCCAGTTCGGCGAAGAGCTCACGGTGCTCAACGAAGAGCTCGACCGCGTCGGCCGCATCGTCCATCGTATGGGGGATCCCTTCTCCGTCGCCTCGGAGGAGCCCGCGCGCCTCGATCTCAACAACGCCGTGCAGGAGTTGATGCTGCTGTGCCGGGATACGCTGTTCTCCAAGCGCGGCATCGAGGTCGTGCAGCAGCTCGACCCGCAACTACCCCCGCTGCACGGTGATGTCGGCGCCATCAAGCAGGTCGCCCTCAACCTCCTCACCAACGCGGCCGAGGCCATGCCCAGCGGTGGCCGCCTCGGCGTGATGACTGCCGACAACGTCAACTTCGGAGGGGAGCTGTTCGTGCTGCTCCAGATCAGCGATACGGGAGCCGGCGTACCGGCCGAAGTGATGCAGCGCCTGTTCAAGCCGGGCACCACGACCAAGGGAGACGGACACGAAGGGATCGGTCTCGCCGAGAGCGCCTCGATTCTGCAGCGCCTGGGCGGACGCATCCTGTGCCGCAGCAGCCCCGGCCGCGGCACCATCTTCCTCACCCTGCTCCCGCGCCGCCTCTACGCCGCGAGCGCACCACAAGAGGTGCCGCGTCCGTCCGCGTCGACGCCCTGACGCCCAGCGCGCCATGCATCTACCGACCGGAGAGTCGTTTGTCGCACGCCCACCGGAGCCCGCGCCTCCGGGCCCCCGCATCCTCGTCGTCGATGACGAAGCGCGGTTGCGCTACAGCCTGAAGCGGCTGCTCGAGAGCAACGGCCGCCAGATCGACGAGTGTGCCACCGGGGGCGAAGCGGTCGCGGCGTTGAGCCGGCAGCATTACGACCTCGTCCTGCTGGACTTGAGATTGCCCGACATGACCGGCCTGCAGGTCATGGACCGGCTCAAGACGCGCCTCGCCTCGATGACGGTGATCGTCGTGAGCGCCGACGACGTGATCGATTCCGCGATCGGTGCGCTGCGGCTCGGCGCGTACGATTTCGTGCGCAAGCCGTACCAACCCGAGGAACTCCTGAATACGGTCAACAACGCGCTGCAGCGCCGGGCGCTCGAGCAGAGCCATGCCCGCATCAGCGCGCGGCTGGAGCAGTCCGAGCGCCTGCACCGCTATCTGGTCGACCACTCGCCCGACATCATCTACACGGTGAACGAGGATGGCCAGTTCACCTACTTGAATCCGACGGTGGCCGCGATGCTGGGCTACCCGAACGAGGAGCTGATCGGGCGCCACTACTCCAGCATCATCCACGAGGACGACCGCGACCGTGCCCGCTACGCGTTCTGCGAACGGCGCACCGGTGAGCGGGCGTCACGCAACGTGGAGCTGCGTCTCAAGCGCCGGCCGAGCGGCGCAGCCGGGGAAGCGGAGGATGAAGAGCACTTGACCATCGCGCTGAGCGCGACGGGTGTGTACGTCGAGCAAAACCCCGGAGAAGGCCGCCGGCTGCGCTTCCTGGGCAGCTACGGCGTGGCGCGCGACATCACCGAGCGCAAGCGCGCCGAAGAGAGAATCAGCTTCCAGGCCTATCACGATCTGCTCACGCAGCTGCCCAACCGCGCCTTGTTCAAGGATCGCTTGAGCGTGGCGCTGACGCAGGCGCAGCGCAGCGGCCGCCTGGTGGCGGTGCTGTTCATCGACCTCGACCGCTTCAAGCTGATCAACGACAGTCTGGGTCACGCCGAAGGCGACGAGCTGCTGAAAGGCGTGGCCGGCCGGCTGCAAAGCTGTGTCCGGCGCAGCGACACGCTCGCGCGACTCGGCGGAGACGAGTTCACCATCCTGCTCCCCGATCTCTCCGACCCGGAGGACGCCGCGCTCATCTCGCAGAAGGTGATCGACGAGCTGCGGCGGCCGCTCACCGTCGGCGGACAGGAGGTGCGGGCTACCGCAAGCATCGGCATCGCCCTGTACCCGAACGACGGGTCGGAGGCGGAGAGTCTGGTCAAACATGCCGACATCGCGATGTACCACGTCAAGACCGCGGGCAAGAACGCGTACGCATTCTTTTCCCCGGAGATGAACGCAGCTTTCCACCAGAAGCTCACGCTGGAGACCGAGTTGCGGCGCGCCCTCGATCTGGGCGAGTTCGAGCTCTGGTACCAGCCGCAAGTGAGCGTGAGCCGGCGGCAAGTGGTCGCGATGGAGGCGCTGATCCGCTGGCGTCACCCGCAGCGCGGCGTTCTGGACCCGATGACCTTCATCCCGGTGGCGGAGGAGGCGGGCCTCATCGGCCGGGTGAGCGACTGGGTTCTGGAGCAGGCTTGTCAGCAGCTCGCCGGATGGCGCGCGGAGGGCTTCGATTATCTGCGCATGAGTGTTAACCTCTCGCCGCGCGACTTCGACCGGCCGGACGTGGTCGAGCGCGTGCTGGCGGCGCTGCATCGGCACCGGGTGCCGCCCCAAGGGTTGGAGATCGAGATTACGGAGACGCTGATGATGCGCGATGCCGAGTCGGTTTCCGCGGCGGTCAAGCGCCTGCGCGACAGCGGGGTGCGCGTGTCCATCGACGACTTCGGAACCCGGTTCGCGTCCTTCGGCTATCTGCAGAAGTTTTCCGTCACGAGCCTCAAGCTCGATCAATCGTTCGTTCGAGACCTGACCGCGGTCCACCCCTACAGCCCGATCATCGTGGCCATCGTGGGGATTGCGCGCGGTTTCGACCTGCACCTCATAGCCGAAGGCGTCGAGAGCGAGCTGCAGCGCGACGTGCTGCTCGGGCTCGGCTGCGACGAGATGCAGGGGTTTCTGTTCGGCTCAGCACTGGAGGCATCCCAGGCCCGCGCGCTGCTGGCGGGCGATCTGGCACGAGGCATTGCGGGCTGAGCGGTGAGCATCCAGCGTTCGCGCCTGCTCGCGCTCATCGAATACCTGCAGCATTCGGTGCGCAGCCGTGCCAAAGTCGTGTCCAATGTGACCGACTACGGCCGCTTCCTCGCGCTCGAGCAGCAGCTCGCTACGCTGGATGGCGTCAAGCTCAACGACGGCGGTGACGACGGCGACGACGAGCTCTGGCTGTCCGTGCCACGGCCGCCCAATCCCGAGCCGCCGCCCAAGGCGGACGATCCCTGGCTCGCTCCGTGGCTCGCAGTCGGCGGACCTCTTCTGCAGGAGCCGCGGCTGGCGCCCGCAGTCGACGGGTGGGACCTGATCGCCGCGGGGACGCACCGCGACGCGAGGCATGCGGCGAACAGCATCGCCGACATCGCGCAGCCGGGGGTGAGCCCCGATGAGCGCGTGCGCCTCTCGGACTACGATTTCAGGGGCCAGGTCGAAGCTCAGTTCGCCGCGTACCTGGAAGCCGTCTGGCAGCCCTGGGCGGAGACCGAGCGGCGCCGGCGGCGCCTCTCACGCCTGTATGTTCAGCTGTTCACGTTGCAACAGGAGCTGGCCGGCGCCATCGTCGAGGGCCAGCTCGAGCTGGTGTGGGGCATCGGCCTCGCTGTGTGGAAGGACAAAGACGGCAACGTTGCGCACCCGCTGATCAGCCGGCTGGTGGACGTCACCTTCAACCCTGAAACCGGTGCGGCTGAGGTGCGTCCGCGCGATGTGGACCCGAGGCTCGAGCTCGACGCCTTCGCTGCGCAGGACAACCCGGGCGTGCCTGAAGCGGAACGCCGGGCGAAGGAGTTTTTTGCCAAAGCCACCACCACCCTGTCGCCGTTCGACCCAGGCACCTATCAGCCGCTGCTCTCGATGATCAAGGATCGCCTCGAGCACCACGGGGACGAGCCACTTCCCGGCGACTTGAGCTTGGCGCGGGGCGAGCACCGCTTGACCGTAACCGACACCTGGGTGTTGTTCGCCCGGCCGCGCAGCGCCAATCCGCTGTTGCGCGATCTCGAGCACTTCATGCAGGCGGTGAGCGCGCGGCCCCACGATGCGCCGCTGCCCGAAGCGGTGAGCGCTCTGGTGACCGAACCGAGCGCCGAGCCGACACCCGTGCAGCTGCCGTCTTTCCGCGGCGTGAGCGCGGCCTACCACGAGCGAGGGCAGGGCGTTGCGGCCGACGATCTGTACTTTCCGCAGCCCTTCAACGACGAGCAGCTCAGGATCGCGCAGCTGCTGGAGGCGTCCGACGGCGTGGTTGTGCAGGGACCGCCGGGGACCGGAAAGACGCACACGATCGCCAACATCATCTGCCATTGGCTCGCCAACGGCAGGCGCGTGCTGGTGACGTCGATGAAAGATCCGGCGCTCGCCGTGCTGCGCGACAAGCTGCCGGAGCCGATCCGGCCGCTCGCCATCTCGCTGCTCGCGAGCGAGCAGGAAGGCATGGAGCGCTTCGCGCAGTCGATCCGCACCATCGCCTCCGAAGTGCAGAGCATCGATCCGGTGTCGACCGCACGCGACATCGCGCAGCTCGAGGAGACGATCAACGGGCTGCACGCCCGGCTGCTGCGCATCGACACGGATGCAAGACGCTGGGCGCGTCTCAACCTG
>DASPUW010000027.1:0-3162 GCA_035622675.1 Burkholderiales bacterium
AGACTTGCGGCGGGACCGGATTTACAGCTCGGGAAGAACTGCGCCAGGGTTTGGCCGTAGCGGAAGTCGGTGAACTCGCAGGGATGAGCGAACGAACCGTAGCAGCTGCCCTCCGATTCGAGTTCGCAGTACCTGGTGTCGTGGCGCACAGCCAAGGGCGTGATCAACACCGCGCCCTCCCGCCCTTCGGGTCGGGCAACCAGAGTGCCTCTGGGCGTGAGGAACAGGACGACTGTATAGGGGTAGTGCGGGTGAGGCGTGTCCTCGCAGCTGCAGTGGTGAGATTCGACTCGTAGATCCTCGGGGCGAAGTGCGTCCAGCTCTGCTTCCGAGAACCGTCCCAGCAGCCAGCGCGAGACTCCCTCGATGTTCACTGCTCTGGCCTGCTGCTCTTCGGCAGGGAACGGGACGGGATCGCGCGCACGTGCCGCGCCCGCAAGCAACAGGTTCGAACATGCAACAACAAGAACCGCTGCGATCTTTGCTACGCGCGCCGCGCTGTCGAATGGCATGGAGGAGCCGCCTGGCTGGTTGATGAGCTCATTTCGGCCGGTATTCAGCGGCCTTGAGCGTCACCCTCACCCCGCCCTCTCCTGTCGAGGGAGAGAGCGCAACCCCGTCTCCCCTCGCGGGGGTGCAACCCCCTCTCCCCCTGCGGGGGTGCGACCCCCTCTCCCCTCGCGGGGGTGCAACCCCCTCTCCCCTCGCGGGAGAGGGTAGGGTGAGGGGGCTTCGTGGATTGAAAACTGACTTCACCCAGCCTTGCGAAAGGTCAGGTTGATGCGGTGAACGCCAAGGAGCGGATGAAACCCTTCCTTGATCGGCATGACGCCGTGATAGCGCATCCGCGCCGGTCCGCCCCATACCACCACGTCGCCGTGCTCGAGGGGAATGCGCACTGCACCGTCTGCGCGGGTCGATCCGCCGAACAGAAAAACCGCCGGAACGCCGAGCGAGACCGAGACGATCGGCGCGCCGAAGTCCCGCTCGTTCTTGTCCTGGTGCAGAGATAGCCTGGAGCCGGCCTCGTATCGGTTGACGAGGCACGCATCGGGCTCGAATCCGTCGAAGCCAGCGTGCGCGGCGGCATCGCGGGCGAGCTGCAGGAAAGCCGCGGGCATCGGCGGCCAGCGTTTGCCGCTCTCGGGGTCAAGGGCGTCGTAGCGATAGCCGCTGCGGTCGGTGACCCAGCCGAGCGCGCCGCAGTTTGTCATCGCCACGGACATCCGCTGTCCGCCGGGGGTGACCATGTGGCGAAGGGGTGCGCGCGCAATGACCTGGTCTACGCCAGCCAACAACGCGCTCTCGTGGGGCCTCGCGAAACCGCGCAGTACAGTCGCGCCCGGTCCCAGGGATTGCCGGTGCTGGACGTCATCTGCAGCTTCGAACAACGCCAGATTCATAGCGCCGCGCTCACGCCGCGTCATGAAAAATCACGCCGAGCGTGTGTCGATGCCCGGAGCGAATGCGGCTCACGCCGTGCCTGAGATTCACGCGGTACACGCCGCGCGTTCCTCGCACCGGGCGATGATGGACCGCGAACACCAACGCGTCGCCTTGCGCGAGCGGCACCACCTCCGGCCGCGACTGCATGCGTGGACGCTGCTCTGTGAGGACGAACTCGCCGCCGCTGAAGTCCCGTCCCGGATGCGACAACAGAATCGCCACCTGCAGCGGGAAGACGTGATCGCCGTACAGATCCTGATGCAAGCAGTTGTAGTCTCCGGCGCCGTACTGCAGCAGCAGCGGCGTGGGCCGCCGCTGACCTGCCGCATGACAGCGCTCGATGAATTGTTCGAGCGTGTCTGGAAATGCCGCTTCCCTGCGCAGAGCCGCGCTCCAGCGATTGGCGATCGGCGCCAGATGCGGGTAGAGCCCGCTGCGTAGCTCCGCAACGAGCTCAGGGAGAGGATAGGCGAAGTACTTGTACTCTCCGCGTCCGTAGCCGTGGCGCTCCATCACTACGCGGCTGCGAAACCGGTCGTGCTCCGGGTATAGCGCCGCCAGTGCATCGCATTCGGCTGCAGACAGCAGACTCTCGATCGTGGCGCAACCGCGGGCGTCGAGATCGCTCGACACCCACTCCCAATCGATGTCCTGGATTCGTTCGGCGGTACTCGCGATCGCAACGGGCACTGCTGTCTTGTCGCGCGCGTTCATCGATTGGCTTCGCGGTCGAGCAGAGCCCGCTTGCGCTCCACGCCCCAGCGGTAGCCGGAGAGGCCGCCGTCGGTGCGCACGACGCGATGACAGGGAATCGCGACTGCCAGGGGATTGGCGCCACACGCCTGACCCACGGCTCTGACCGACTTCGGCGACCCGATCCGCTTGGCGATGTCGGTGTAGCTCGCCGTCTTGCCGGCCGGGATCGCACGCAAAGCCTGCCAAACGCGCTGCTGAAACGCGGTGCCGCGAACGTCGAGCGGCAGATCGAGCCCGAGGCCCGGGGCCTCCACGAAACCGACCACCTTGGCGATCAACCGCTCAAAGTCGGCGTCGGCTCCAACGAGGTCGGCCTGTGGAAACCGGTCCTGGAGCTCGCGCGCCAGCCGCTCCGGATCATCGCCCAGGAGAATGGCGCATACGCCGCGCTCGCTCTGCGCGACCAGGATCGACCCGAGCGAGCATTCGCCGATCGCGAATCGGATCTGCGTCCTCGCTCCACCTGCGCGGTATGCGGTGGGCGTCATGCCGAGCACCCGGTTGGATTGCTCGTAGAACCGGCCGCTGGAGCCATAGCCGGCGTCGTAGATGGCTTCGGTCACCGTATCGCTGTGGCCGAGGCCTTGACGGATTCGCTTGGCCCGGTGCGCGGCGGCATAGGCCTTGGGCGTCACACCCGTCAGCGTCTTGAAAACCCGATGGAGGTGATAGGTGCTCAATCCGGCGCGTTGCGCGAGCTCGTCGAGGCGGGGTGTCTGCTCCGCCTGCTCGATGAACCGGCACAACTCGGCCACGGTCGCGGCGTGTTGCTGCGACAACGATAACTGATCCGGCCTGCAGCGCTTGCACGGACGGAAACCCGCGCGCTCTGCATCCGCGCAAGTGTCGTGGAAGCGCACGTTCTCCGGCTTCGCCAGTCGCGCTGCGCAGGAGGGACGGCAATACACTCCGGTCGTCTTGACCGAGTACACGAACCGGCCGTCGGCGGTGGAATCGCGA
>DASPUW010000028.1:0-2709 GCA_035622675.1 Burkholderiales bacterium
CTGGAAGGTCCCCGCCCTCATTCCGGGTATCGATAATACCAAGCGCGCCAAGGATGATGCGCCCGTGCGCCTCGAGGTTTCATTCGACGGCGACATGAAGAAGGTGCCGCTCGACGATAAGGTGTTCTTCTTTCAGGTCAAGGCGCTCACCGGATTGGACATGCCGTACGCGACGCTGGAGTATGTGTGGGGTGACGGCGCGCCTCCTGAAACAGTGATCGTCAACAGCTGGACGTCGCGCATTCGGATGCTCATGCTCGAGGTCGGCCCGGAGCGTGCTGGACAGTGGGTCACGGAGACGCGCAACGTGGTGGAGGATTACCGGCGCGCTTACGGGGAAGAGCCCGGAAAGATCACGGCGGTCGCGATCGTAACCGACACGGATGCAACCGGCGAGAAGACGACCGGCTACTACGGCGACATCGCCTTCTTCTCGGCCAAGCCTGCCGATGCTGGCGGCGCGCGGCCGGAAGGCATGACCAAATCGGCGCTCCCTTCTGCAGGGAAAGACTGCCCGGCGCCGGCCGCTAGCCGCTAGCATCTCCCTCGCTCCTGTAAACGACTGTTGTAGCGAGACGTTAATGTCGGTGGGCTCGAACACAACGTGCTCCGCGGGTATCCGCGATTACACCCTGATAGGAGTTTAGACATGCGAAGATTGATTGCCATCTTGATGGTGGCGCTGTTCTCCGCCGCGAGCGTCGCGGCCGTTGCGGCCGACCAAGGCACGCAGCCGGCACCTCAGAAGCAAGCCAAGAAGAAGAAGAAAGCCAAGTCTGCCAAGTCGAACGGCGTGCAACAGTCGGCCAACCCGATGGACAAGTCCGGGCAGGGCGCCGCACAGTCGAGCGGTACCGGTGGCGTCCAGGCAGGCGCACCCGCAGCGCAAGGGCGGGGCACTCCATCCGGCGCAGCGGCCGCCGGCGGGGGCGGGGTGAGCAGCCCGACGCCGCAAGGGGCGGGCCGCGCCAACAACCAGTAAAGATTACAGAATCGCACTGCAAACGCGCGGGCCTTGTGCCCGCGCGTTTCCATTTGGGGCGAGACCCTGGAACAGTGCGTCCCCGCGGCCGGGGGTGACTACCGGCGTCAGCTGTATCCCATCCTGTCGCCTCTCGGCGTCGTTTAGTTCACCCAGCGCGTGCACTGCCGGGAGCGCCTCGCGCCTTCGCGGAGGACGTCCAAACACGCCGGGGTTTCGCGATTCGCGATTCGCGAATAGAATGCCCAGATAGCCTCAGCGGGGCCTGCCCGTGAGCCTCAAACCGCAGGACATCTGCGTCCTGCTCAAGATCTTCGTGCTGGACCGCTCGCCGTGGTCTTACACCCAGCTTGCGTATGAGCTGGGGATGTCCGCGTCGGAGGTTCACGCCGGGGTGAAGCGGGCGACCGAGGCGTCGCTAATGCGTCTGGAGGAAGGGTGGGGGAGCCCGGACGCAGGGGCGCTCGACGAGCTTCTCGTGCATGGGGTGAGGTACGTGTTCACACCCGCGCACAGCGGACTGACGCGGGGCATGCCCACATCGTTCGCCGCTCCGTCGCTCAGCGGCGTGCTGGACCACGACGCCGGGCCGCCACCGGTGTGGCCCGATACCGAGGGGGATGTCCGCGGCTACGGATTCTCGCCCCTGTACCGATCGGTACCGTTTGCCGCCCGGCGAGACCCCCGACTTTACGAGCTGCTGGCGCTGGTGGACGCGATCCGAGGGGGAGCGGAGGCGGCCCGGGCGGCCGCGATACGGGAACTACGGAGGCGGTTGGGCACACAACCTGCAAACGGCAACACGCCTTCGCCAGGTGCTCGGCGGACGGCGGGGACAAAAGCGGCAGTGGGCAGAGTCAAACGAGGTGCAAATGGCTAAGAAGACCGGCGCATACACTGCGGAAGACATCGAAATCCTGGAGGATCTTTCGCCGATCCTGCACCGGCCGGGCATGTACACGGACCCGGCGAATCCCAACCACGCGCTGGTCGAGGTGATCGACAACGCGGCGGACGAGGGACTGGCGGGATTTGCGACCAAGGTCGCGGTCGTGCTGTACGAGGATGGCTCGGCGTCGGTCGAAGATGACGGCCGCGGGATCCCGGTCGATATTCATCCGAAGAAGAAGATTCCTGCGGTGCAGGTCATCTTTACCACGCTTCACTCGGGCGGCAAGTTTCACAAGACGGACAAGGACGCGGCGTATCGCATCGCGGGCGGGCTGCACGGCGTCGGCGTGTGCGTGAGCAACGCGCTGTCCAGGAAGCTCGAGGTCGACGTGAAGCGCGACGGCGCCGCGTACCGCATCGTGTTCGCCGATAACGGGAAGCTCAAGCAGCCGCTCAAGAAAGTGCGCGACGCCAACGCCAAGGGCAGCGGCACACGCGTGCGCTTCTGGCCCGATCCGCAGTACTTCGACTCGCCCGCGTTCGTCGCCGCAGACCTGGGGGCGCTGCTGCGTGCGAAAGCCATGCTGCTTCCCGGCGTGACGTTCTCGCTCGGCATCGAGAAGAAGGGCAAGATCTCGACTCAGACGTGGCATTTCCCCGAAGGCATCAAGGGTTACTTCGAGAGCGCGATCGCCGGTGCGGAGCCGGTCGCCGGCACCTTCTTCGGCGAGCGCTACATCGCAGCGCAGTCGGAGTCAGACAGTTTTGCGGAAGGCGAAGGCGCGATGTGGGCGATCGCCTGGACGCCGGACGGCGACCTGGTCACCGAGTCCTAC
>DASPUW010000029.1:0-3431 GCA_035622675.1 Burkholderiales bacterium
CTGGTGGAGCAGGGCGCCCGCGCGGCGAAGAGCGTGGCCGAGTGCGCGCGCGGTGCGGATCTGGTGTTCTCGTCGCTGCCCGACGATGACGCGCTGCGCAAGGTCGCGCTTGGGCCCGGGGGCGTGCTGGCCAACGCCCGGCGCGGCGCGATCTTTCTGGAGACGAGCACGGTGTCGCCGGAAGTCTCCGCGGAGATCGGTCGAGAAGCGGAGCAGCGCGACGTCGCGTATCTGCGCGCCCCGATCTCGGGCAACGCCACATCGGCACGCCTCGGCGAGGTCACCGTCCTGGTGTCGGGACCCGAGGCCGCGTGGAGCGCTGCCAAGCCGGTCCTGGAGACGTTCAGCCACGCGCAGGTCTACCTCGGCGCCGAAGAGCAGGCCCGCTACATGAAGCTCGTAGCCAATGCGATCGTCATTAACACCGCGCAAGGCATGGCCGAGGCGCTCGCGCTGGGCCGCAAGAACGGTCTCGACTGGAACCTCATGCTCGACACGCTGGCGCAGAGCACGATCGCCTCGCCCTGGCTGAAAGCCAAAGTGCGCCTGCTGAAGCCGCGCGACTTCACGCCCACGATGACCGCGCGCCTGATTCTCAAGGATATCAACCTTATGCTCGCCGCTGCGGGCACGAGCGATGTCCCGATGCCGCTTACCGCCATCACGCGCGATGCGATGCAGGACTTGATCGCCACGGGCCGAGGGGAGGAGGACTACATGGCGACGGTCAAGCTGTCCGAAGAGCGGTCGGGGTTGTCACCCGACGAAGGCTAGCCGCGCGGCGTCGAGCAGGATCACATGACGGAAGAAATCGCCTTTCGCCAGCGCCGTGCGCTGATCGTCGGCGGCTCGCTCGCCGGTCTGATCGCGGGCAATCTGCTGCACCGAAGGGGCTGGGACGTCGACATCTACGAGCGCACCAGCGGTGTCCTCGAAGGCCGCGGTGCGGGGATCACGGTGCTCCCTGGCTTGATCGAAGGCCTGCAGGCAGCCGGAGTCGACATCACCGAAGCGGCGCTGGGCGTGGAGCTCCCCGCCCGGGTCGCGCTGGACCGGACCGGGCGAGTCGTCGCCGAGCGGACGTTTTCCCAGGTGATGACCTCGTGGCGGCGCCTGTACGAACTGCTCAAAGGCGTTTTTCCCGACGCTCGCTACCACAGCGGGGTGAGCGTGGAGCACATCGAGCAGACCGACGCCACTGTCAGCGCCTATCTCACCGACGGCAAGCGTCTCGACGCGGATCTTCTGATCGGCGCCGATGGTTTGCGCTCGACCGTCCGCAGCCGGTTCCTGCCGCAGATCAAACCCCACTACCCGGGGTATGTCGCGTGGCGCTGCCTGGCCGATGAGAACGACCTGTCGCCCGCGACACGGGAGCTGCTGCTCGGACGCTACGCGGTATGCGTGGCGCCGGGCGAACAGGGGATCGGCTATCCGGTACCCGGTCCTCAGCACAGCGTAGAGCGCGGCAAGCGCCAGTACAACGTCGTGTGGTACAGCCCGGTGCGCGAGCACGAGGAGCTGCCTGGCCTGTTGACGGACGACAGCGGCCGCTACCATCCGAACGGGATTGCGCCGTCGCTGATCAGCGCGCGGGTGCGCGCGCGGATGGTGGAGCGGGCGGCGCAGGTTCTGGCGCCCCAGTTTGCCGAAGCCATCGCGCGCTCGAGGCTGGTGTTCTTTCAACCGATCGTCGATCTGGAAATGCCGCGCTTGGTGTTTGGGCGCATCGTCGTCATCGGCGATGCTGCGTTTGTCGCTCGGCCGCACGTGGCGATGGGGGTGCCCAAGGCGGCCGGTGACGCGCTCGCGTTGGTGACGGCGATTCACGAGGGAAACGGCTTGGCGCCATTCGAAGCGCAGCGCATGCGCGTAGGCGCGGCAATCGTTGCACGCGGGCGCTATCTCGGCGCATACATGGAAGCCCAGCTCAAGTCCGACGAGGAGCGCGAACAGGCGCAGCAGCGCCGCATCCCCGAACAGGTCATGATGGAAACGGCGGCGCCGATGGACTACAGTCGGTGATCGCATCAGCGCGGCACATGCGCGCGCTCGAGTTGAACGAGGAGAATAAACGATGCGTTACCGGATCTTTGGCCGCACTGGCTTGCGGGTTTCGGAGCTGGTGTTCGGCGGCGGCTGGGTCGGCGGCGTGCTGATCCATCAGGACGATGCCACCAAGCTCAAGATCCTGCGCCGCGCCGTAGATGCCGGAATCAACTGGATCGACACGGCTCCAGCGTACGGCAAGACGCAATCCGAGCAAGCGCTGGGCTGGCTGCTGAAAGAGATCGAGGCAACACCCTATCTGTCCACCAAGGTTCTGCTGGACACGGCCCGGCTGGGCGACATCGACGGCCAGATCGAGCGCAGCCTGCACGAAAGCCTGCAACGCCTCGGCCGAAGCTCGGTCGATCTGGTGCTGCTACACAACCAGATCGAGCCGACCGCGACGGCCAGCGCGATCACACCGGAGCACGTGCTTGGAGCCAAGGGCGCTGCCGACGCGCTTGAGCGCTGCCGGGAGCAAGGCCTCACGCGGTACATCGGCTTCACTGCGCTGGGCGACGCGGCGAGCTGCCGCAAAGTCGTCGACAGCGGACGCTTCGACGCGGCGCAGGTCTACTACAACCTCCTCAATCCCAGCGCCGGCCGGGTTATGCCGGCGTCATGGAAGGGCCACGATTTCGGTCAGCTGATCGGCGCCTGCAGGGCACACGGCACGGCGGTCATGGCGATCCGTGTATTCGCCGCGGGTGTGCTGGCTTCCGACGTGCGCCATGGACGGGAAGTGATCATCACGCGAGGGACCGACATCGCCCGGGAAGAGAGATGCGCCGGCGCAGCATTCAACGCCCTCGGCGACGCCTACGGCACGCGTGCTCAGACGGCGTTGCGCTTCGTTCTGGCCAATCCGGACGTGGCCTGCGCGATCATCGGACTGGCCGAGCCTCGCCACCTCGAAGAGGCGCTGGCCGGGGCACAGGCCGGTCCGCTGCCGCAGCCCGCGTTGAACGCGCTGGAGCCGCTCTACCAAGCTAACTTCGGCCTTTAGCACGCCGGCGGAGCCCGACCGTTTGAGCACAGAAGACAAGCGTGGTAGGGTCCGGTTCGCGCTGCGTGCCTAGCGGCCGACCGGCACTCAAGCGTGCGGGAAAAAACAATCGTCGAACACGGGGAGACCATTCGTCATGCCGCCGCAGTTCACGCCTGAGCGCCAACGCCAGATCATCCTGAAGGTGTCGTGGCGGCTGATGCCGCTCATCGTCATCTGTTACCTCATCAACTACATCGACCGCACCAACGTCTCCTTCGCGGCGCTCACCATGAACAAGGATCTCGGGCTGAGCGCTTATCTGTACGGCCTCGGCGCCGGTATCTTTTTCTTCGGCTATGCCGCGTTCGAGGTGCCGAGCAATATCGTGCTGCAG
>DASPUW010000030.1:0-2650 GCA_035622675.1 Burkholderiales bacterium
CGGGGCGTTCATTCGTTCTCCGTGCCGAGGCCCGCTCGCTCGGCAGCCTGGCGCGTGCTGTCGCGCTCGGCGCGCCCGCCTTTGACCGACAACAGGTCATCGCTCTCGACCTTCGCGGTGGCTGCACCGAGGCGTTGCGCGATTTTCACCCTGACGCTGCGCCCATCGACATCGACCGTCGCCTGGCTCCGCTCTAGAACGCGGCGCTCCACAATCTGCCAGCGCAATCCAAGGGTTGCGGTCTCGCTGAAACACGCCTTGAACACGCCGTTCAGGTCCTCCGGCTCCGCCAGGATTTGGATGTGGGCGGTGATCCGGCCTTTCTTGCCGAACGCAGGCATCTGCAGCACATCGAGCACTGCTGGATGCGCTCGCAGACGGTCGAGCGCTATAGCCAGATCTTCCGGGGTCTGATCATCGACCTCGAACGCGATATGCGCGACCCGGTCCGAACCGACGGGCTTGGCTGCGTCTTCCGACACCAGCACGCGCAGCACGTTGCTCAGACCCTGAAACGTGCGGGTGCCAAAGCCGGTGCCAGTGCGCAGCAGCCGGCGCGGCTCCCGTCTATGCTGCGCAGCATTGGTCGGCGCAGCTTCGAGATGTTTGAGAATAGCTGCACCCGTTGGCGTCACTCGTTCCCCGGGCAACCCATCGTCGATCAGCTCGAAACCTTGCAGCAGCAGCGCTGTGGCGGGCGTTGGTACGGGCAGCCAGCCGTGGTCGGTTTTCACCCGACCCGAACCCTGGGGCAGCGCGCTCACGCTCCAGGTGGATGGCTCCAGCGCGTCGATGATGAAAGCCGCACCCACCATGTCCGCGATGGAATCCCACCCGCCCAGCTCGTGGAAGCTCACCTCCTCCGGCGACATACCATGGACTTTGCCCTCGACCTCGGCGAGAAGCGTGAAGATGTGAACGGCGCGCCGCTTGACGCCCGCCTCCAACGTCGAGCGCTCGAGTCGCGCGCGGATCTCACGGAACGGCGTGTGACGATGCCGCTCTTCCTGCAGCGCGAGCCCCCGGTCGTGCGGGCGGTACGGCGCCCCTTCGACCAGGAATCGCAGGCCTGTCAGCACGTCGTCCCGGTGCTCGACTGCGCGGCAGCTGATGTCCTCCGGCAGCCCTGCAGCACGGATGGCCAGGAGCATCCCGTCGCGCAGATCCGGAAAGGCGTCCAGCATGGCGGCGATGAACATATCGCCCGCCACGCCGCCTACGGCGTCGAGGTGAAGGTGCACTGAGTCCCTACGCTATCTGATGAACCCCCTCCGAGCGGGAGAGGGTTGCGATGAGGGTTCCAGATCAGGCGTGGACGGTCTCCTGATGCTTGCCCAGCATCGGGTACAGCGTGCCTTTGCCATCGAACTTGAGCGCCTCGGGCTGGCCCACCACCTCGAACTGCGATGGATTAGCGCGCACCTCTTTCATGAGCGGCTCGGAAACATGGATGTCCACCAGTTCCAGCGTGTTCCGGATGCGCACGATCCTGCAGTCCTGCGGCTTGACCCGCACCACTGTCTTCACCGCCAGGCGGATCGCTTCCTCGTCGGTGTTCATGATCATGGGGATCACGGCGCCGTCCAGGTAGGTCGAAGCGATCACGTTGGCGTACGTGATAGGAATGTCCATCTCCTTGTACAGCCTCATCGTGATGACGTCGGCGTAGCCGATGCCGCAGGCGTTGCCATGCGTTTCGGGCGTCAAGCCGAGCGCGACGATTTTCTTCACCAGCGGCTTGGCTTCCCACTCGATGAAGCGGTTGTTGCGGCCGGTAATGTTGGGGTCCATGCCGGCGCCGCTGATGTTCTTGCCGATCCTTTCGACGATCAGCACGTCCACGTCGTCGAAGCAGATGCGCGCCATCATGTCCTTGGCCATCTGCTGCAGCACAGGCTCACGGGTGAACACCTGCTCGGCCGGTACGGCCTCGATCAGCGCGGTCTCGTCGGCGGCGTTCTCCACCATCGCCACGGACAGCAGGAAATTTCGCTTGGACATGATGAACTTCGCCGCCTTCGGCAGCAGCTCACCGAACATGTCCATGCCATAGGTGTGGAGCTCGGTGGCGCCGATGATCTTGCCCATGCCGATGGTCATCATCTTGACGATGCCGCTCTCGATCGGCGCGCGGAAATTGGTGTGCGGCTTGACGCGGCAGATCAGCACCACCCCGTCGGCGGCTGCCGCCAGCTTGTCCATATAGACCGGCATGCCGTCCACTTTGCCGAGCTCGACGACATCCATCTGCGAATGTATCGGGCATCCGACGAAGCTCTCGGTGATTCCATAGCTCGCCAGCACATCGCGCTGCCCTTCGGGCGTGGCGCCGCCGTGGCTGCCCATGGCTGGGAAGATGAACGGCTTTGCGCCGAGCGCTTTCAGCTCGGCGATCACTTGCTTGGCGCAGTCGCCGATGTTGGCGATGCCACGGCTGCCGCAGCCTACCGCGATCGTCATGCCGGGCTTGATCTTCGCTCGGACCTCGGAACGCTTGAACTGCTCGGCAACGGTGTGCGCCACGTTGTCCACCTTGACCGTCTTGAACTTCTGGCGGATGTGGACCATGCGCGGCAGCGGAATGTCGAGGCCGCCCGCGATGTTGACTTCGATGCGATCGCCGATCATTTTTTGTCCTCCGTCTGGTACA
>DASPUW010000031.1:0-15851 GCA_035622675.1 Burkholderiales bacterium
GTTCCTGGCTTCGGACGAAGCCCGTTTTATTTCCGGTGCGAGCTTGCCGGTCGATGGCGGCATGCTGATGAGGATCGGCTATTGAAGTCTCTTGAAGGGAACGCGTATGTCGACCGACAGTCAAACCAGCGATAGCCATTCGCAAACCCAGGGCGGCGGTAGCGATTTCGCGCGTCTGTCCGGCGTGTTCAGCGATCCCGATGTTCCGGAGCGCCTGCGCAGAGCCTCACCCGGCATCTTTCAGGCCGCACAACGCTATTGGCATGCAGCGCTCAGCGCAACAGCACTTTCCTCACGCATGAGGCTGTGCGGCGCGGTGAAGCATATCTGGAAGCTGGCGCGGACATGTTGTTCATCGAGTCGCCGCGTTCAATGGCGGAGGTTGTTGAAATTCCGCGACGTCTCCCGGCAGCTCACCTCTTCAATATGTCATCGAGCGGCAGGACGCCGTTCTTGTCGGTGGATGAAGTTACCCGCTTGGGCTACAAGCTCATGCTCCTGCCGAACTTCTCCGCTCTGGCGGCGATCAAGGCGATCTCGGAGGTGTTCGCGGAAATCAAGAGCGCGGGCACCGTTGCTGGCATCCTGAATCGTTGAGCGAGCTTGGAGGAATTCATGGCCCTCGGAGGCCTTCGCGAGTTTCAGGAGATAGAGAGCCGTTTCGGCCTCGAGGGCCATGAGCGTAAGTCGAGGTGACACTTCCAGTGATCTAAAGCGGGTCGCCGGATAGGTGGGACAATGCGCATGGAGCCATGAGCGGAGTTCATCAAATGCGCCGAGAAAGATCCGTTTTGCAAGCTGGGCCTTGCGGAGTTTCGCATCATCGAATTTCGGGCCAGCCAGCGGGCGGATGACATTTCAAGACGCATAGAGACGTCTTGACCTATCGCGGAGGCGGTCACCAGCTGCCGTCGTCTCTCTACTCAGCAAGTTACACATGAAATGGGATTGAAGTGAGACGCTATCAGAAGGAAAGGATAATCGCCGGCCCTTTCGCACACTATATGTCTCACTTGTCGTATCTATGGGCAGGAAGTTCAGGGTTGAGCTTGGCGTCGAAGCTCAGGTGCTGCAGTTCGCGCGCAGGGGCCTGACGGTCGGCGAAATCTCACAAAGGATGCAGCTCGGCACCCGGATTATCGAGTACATCCTCAATTCGCCAACTGCTGCTGGCGCCCTCGTTTTTCCTCCAATACGTTCCAAGAGGGACTAGTTCCGTCCTGCCGCTGCTAGGGCTGCTTATACCGGGATCAGGGCAGCCGCCTGCCAATACAGGCTTTCCTTCCCGCGATCCTCACTGCGTGCGATGGCTTTGAGGAGGCGCTCAGCCGCGTTGTCGCGCTCGGTCTGTGATGCAATGGAGAGCGCCTCGACGAGTTCCTGGAAGCGCGCTGCCTCCGGGCTCGCGCCTGTCACCATGTGCCGACACTCGCGCGCCACTCGAGCGAGCTCTTCGAGGAGCTCGTAGCGGAAGCTGGGATCGCTAGTCGCCAAAAGTCGACGTCGTCGGTTGAGTGCCGTGTTTGTATCGACCCGGCGGCGAAGCACCTTGAGGTGGCACCGATCCAACTGCACGTTCCACCTGATCGGAAACCTGACAGATTGAGAGGTTCGGATCCAAAGCAAGTTCCAGTGACCGCGAGCTCGTCTCTACATCAGTTGTTCCAAGCACGAGTGGCATGGCCATTACGTCGTGTCGCGCAGAGACCCGGCTTTGAATCTCTATCCAGAGGAGCTGCTCAATAAACGCGATGCAAAGAGGCCTTGCTCTCATCGAACTGATGATCGTAGTGGATCATCGGTATTCCGGCCGCGATCGCGCTGCCAGCGTACCAGGACTACACTGTTCGCACCAAGGGTTCTGGAGTGCCGCAACTCGCCGCTCTCGTTTGGGCCATGCATTCCAGGCCCAATTGAGAACGATCGCAGAAGAGAAGCCGTCCCCGCGGGGACGCGTTTCGCTTTATGAGCGGGACGCGGTGATCGTCACCTTGAATTCGTACAGCCCGCGATGGTGGTAGGAGACCATGCATTGCTCCCAGAAGAAGCGGTTGGCCTCCAATGCGCCGACGATGGCCTCGTTCCCAGGGTCGCCGCCGGTCGAGACCTGGTAGGTCCTCGAGACGACGCGTCCAGTAAACGGATTCCTCTGCTGCTTCCATCCCCACTCGCCAGAGCGCCAGAGCGCCTCGACGTATTCCATCAGCCCCAGGTGATCGTGTTCGGGCCAGGATCGGATTTTGTCCAGATGATGCGCGTCCCGGTGACGATCAGCGGCCATGCTCTTCTCGGGTGCTCTGCCGGTTGCCTCAGAGATCTCCGAACAATCGATCCCACCGCCTGTGTGTTTGCCGGTCCCACACTCCCATCACGGCCGCCGCGAGTCGCGCTGCGCAGCGCTTCATGGTCTCCATATTATCCTCCTGGCGTTTATCGCTGCATGGTGCGCTCGCTCGTCTGATCGGAGCAAATTGTGTCAAATATGGTCCCGCGCCGGTGACGCTCAGGCGCCGCACGATTGTGCCCGCGCCCAGTGCAGGCTCATGCCCGCAATCCACTTGCGCAGGTCAGCTTAGAGCGTAATGACACGGATCGCAGCGTCGAGCTCCTGATGAAGAAGCATCCCAGCGCCGACCACGATCAATCCCCATAAGGCAGCGCCAGCCGCCGACAAGGCGATGAACCTGCTCCAGCTCATGCCGAGCGCACCCGCGAGCGGCGGTGTGAGCATGGAAGCGCCGGGAATGAACCGGCCAACGACGATCGACGACCCACCCCATCGGCGGAACGATCGCTCCGCACGTGTCACACAAGAATCGGCCGACAGCGAAAGGCGGCAGAGAAACGTCAAGATGCTCGAACCATATCGACGTCCGGCGGCAAACCACAGCGAGTTGCCCGCCAAGGTTGCGACGATGACCATTGCAACCACAGCCAGGGGATGGACGCTGCCCGACATCGCGCTCGCGCCTGCCACCAGCAACGTGGGCGTGACCGGCAGCGGCAAGCCCACTTCGTGCAGCAGTGTGTTGAGGGCGACCAGCCATAAGACATCGTGTTCCATGGTTGCAGGTTAGCGATCACCGCGCCTGCACTATAGAACGCGCTTGCTAACTTGCAGAACGTTCTTGACTATGACCTTGGTGAGATTGAATTCCCACTCGGGATTGAGAGCGATCGGGACCGTGTGGACCGCGGCGTGGAAGCCCGCTGCAGCATCTTGCTCGAGGAGTCGATTACGCCGATCTCACCTGGGTCAAAGGCGATCGAGCATCACCTGCATCGATGGATCTGTCACCGCACCACTGTGTTCAGTCCGTGGTCGCGGTCCGGTGCGGCGTCTTCTTGCCGGCGAAGCCCTCCAACCAGCGCGTGAATGCCTCCGCGGGAAGCGCCTCGCTCAACACGTATCCCTGGACGAGATCGCAGCCCATGCTGCGCAGCGTTTCGAGGGTGGCGTGATCCTCCACGCCCTCGGCGACCGCACGAAGGTCGAAGTTGTGCGCGAGATCTATCGTCGCCTGCACCAGGCGCCGGTCTCCCAGGGATCGGCTCATGTTGCGCACGAATGTCCGGTCGACCTTTAGCTCATCGAGCGGCAGCTGACCTAGGTACGCGAGGCAGGAGTAGCCGGTACCGAAATCGTCCAGCGAGAGCTTGACGCCCAGGTCTTTCAGCCGGCGCAGGCTCGCGGCCGCCTCGGTGAAGCTGTGAATCATCGAGCTTTCGACGATCTCGAGAGTCAGGCGATCTGGGTTCACGCTCCAGGTCTCGAGGCTGTGAGCTACCAGATCCGGGAAACCCCGGTCTCGCAGGTTGTGGGCGGACAGATTGACGCTCACGCCGATGGGCAGGCCGGCGCCCGCCCACACGCTCACCTGCCGGAGCGCCGCATGCAACACAGAGCTGGTCAGGAACCCGATCCTGCCCTCCTGCTCTGCGGTGGCGACCAGCAGAGGCGGCGGTAGCGACCGGCCATCGGGCAGCGTCGCTCGTAACAGCGCTTCGACCGATTCGCAACGGCCGCTCGCGAGGTCGAGCTGCGGCTGGTATGCGAGCGTGAACGCGTTGGAGCGGAGAACCTCGAGCGCTTCGGCATGGACGATCGGCAGCGCTTCGGAACTGGCGCCGGGGGACTGTTCGTCGAACAGCCAGATGCCGTCTTCGCGTTGCTCAGCCTGGGTGGCCGCGATGTCGGCGCACATCAACAACGTCTCGGCGTCCTCGGCGTGATCGGGAGAGCAGGCAACGCCGATCAGAGCACGTCCCCAGACTACGCTCGGCGGGCGCCGCGATGCATGCGCGATGGCCCTTGAGAGCTTGTGAGCCGCGAGCGTCGCCTGTGCCGCGGCTGCGAGATCAGGCAGCACCATGCACAGCTGCAGCATGTCTACGACGCAGTAGCGGTCCGCCGGGCGCAGCAGCTCGACGAGCTCCAAGAACTCCTGTTCCGCTTGCGCTCCGATGTGCTCCTGCGTGAAGAGATGCAGCCGATCCTTGGGCTTCAGCCGCAGCATGAGCACTGCGACACAGCGCTTCGCCGCGCGCGCCTTTGCAATGGTTTCTGCGACCGCCGGGAGAAGATGAGAGCGCTGTATCTGCCGCTCACCCGGCTGCCTTGGCCTCTTTGGCAATGCTTATCCTCCCATTCTGGCCGCTGCCGGGTCAGGAGCGCGACACGTAGTATTCGGTGGTATCGACGGCAAACGATGCCGTTGGCAGGCCTTGCCGGATATACGGCACGCCATCCGCGGGGGCGCCCTCGCTGTGCAGCAGGTCCAGCACGAATGGGATCTCCAGAGGTTTCTTGTCGGGAGCCGAAACGACCAGCACCTTGGGTTTGAGCCGCCGCCCTCTACCTTGCTCCAACACAACGGCGCACTCGCCGGTGGACAGCTCGACCAGCGTGCCGACCGGGAAAATGCCGATCGACTGGATGAACAGCTCCACCAGACCGGGGTTGAAGTAGGTGCCGGCCCACCCTTGCAGCTGCTGCATCGCTGTGTACGCCGAGACGGGCTGCGCGTATGGGCGGACCGACGTGAGAGCGGAGAACGAGTCCACGATGCCGGCCATTTTCCCGACGGGCGCGATCTGCGCATCGTGCAGGCCGCGCGGATAGCCGCTCGCGTTGAGGCGCTCGTGATGCTCGGCGACGCCGGAGACCACGTCGGGGTGCGCAACGCCGGAAGACTCGACGATCTCCAGGCCGTATTGAACATGCCGCTTCACCTCCTCAAACTCCGCGGGCGTGAGATTCCCGCGCTTGTTGAGGATTCGCTCGTCGATGCGCAACTTCCCGACGTCGAGCAGCATGCCGACCTGGCCTAGATAGGTGAGCTGCTCTCGCGAGAACCCGAGCTCGCGGCCGAAGCTTGCGAGCAGCACGGCCACCTGCAGGGCGTGGGTGTAGCTCGATTCGTCCGCCTCGCGCATGCGCGACACGAGCTGCAGCGCACCCGGGTGACGGATGATGCTCTCTACGAGATCCTCGACCACGCTCTCCACGGCCTCGATCTCCAGTCCTTTGCCGACCCGGATGTCGCGCATCACCGACCCGATCATGTCGATGGCGTTGCCGTAGCTCTCGTCGGCGGACTGGAGCTCCTGCTCGAGCGGGACGTTGTGATAGACCGTCGCGCCGTGCGCGCGCTTGAGTCGGGACGCCTGGGTATCCGACGCTTCCGCGCTTGGCTCTTCGGGAGCGCTGAAACGTACGCGCTCAAGCTGCTCGCTCAACCAGGCCAGCAGGTCTTTTCGCGGGAGCGCGAGGCCCTGCTTGGGTTTCACCGCTGTGAGTGAGGGATCGACATCCTCGAACTTGCGCACGGCGAGGCGGTTGGCGCCCTCGGCCGAGGTTTGCGAATCCCTTCGCAGCAGGTGTTTGAGTGTCGGCGCTTCGTCTACCTTCTCCGGCGCGACATAGCCGCGCCCCGCGAATGCCTCCTTCAACCAGCGCGGGAACAGGCTGCGCGGACGCTTCTTCAGCGGGGGCGGCGGCGAGCTGATTCGGCCAACCTTTGGCTCGACCGGCTCCGGCCGCTTGTGGGGAGGGGGCTGGTACTCGGCGTCGTTGACGGCGGAACGGCGGAGATCGACGGTGACCTTACGGCAGATCTGCCGCAGCTGCGCAAGCGTCTCCTCGTCCTCGATCAGAAACCCCTGGACGAGGAAGGGCGTGTCCAGCCAAGGCCGGTCCAGGGCGGACACGAACATGCCCAGGGTGAGCTTGTCGACTGAAAGCTGCTTTTCCAACCACGGCTCCGAATCGGGATGGGGCGAGGGCTTGCTGCTGGGTCGGTCTCGCCGGGACGCGACGGCCTAGGCGCGTTCGGGTGGGCATTAGCGAGTTCCATGCCCGGGAGTGGGTCTCTCCTTGCTTCGGGCAGGCTCCTACCACCTCGTCACGCTTCGCGTGCAGGCCGTGCTCTCTTCGTCACTGCGGTCGGTATGCTTCTGCGAACCCTTCTACGCAGCCTATGCCTGCTGGCGCGTTTCCGGGGTTAGATCCCCAGCTGAAGCTGGGGCCCCTCGTCCGCCCTCCAAGGCCTACCCCTGCTCGGGCAGGAGGGGAAAAAACTCTCTCCCCGCCTCTCACGAGGCGGGGTGGCACCGCACCCTCACCCTACCCTCTCCCGCAAGGGGAGAGGGACCTCTTCTTCTGCTGTGACGAGGCGGTGTGGGGTAAAGCCCTACTTGCCGAGCGTGCAGCGGATCTGGCCGTCGACGAGCTCGCAGTTCGAGTCGCCGATCTTGAACTGAGCGACGGTCTTGCCGTCTTCCATGGTGACGCGGATGGCGTTATCCGCAGCGTGCGCTGAAGCCGCGGTAAGCAGAGCGGCAATCAGCAGGCTCTTCAGGATCCGAGTGGTCGTCATTTTGTGCCCCTCCGCAAAGCGTTTGTCTTGTTGGCACTCTACGGCGGGGCACCCGCGTCGCTCATTGATCCATTACCACACGGGGTGTGAGAAATTCACCTCCGGCACGAGCACTCGTTATCCTGCCTGCTCAGTCTATTCTCCGGGCGCTGTAGGGCGTCCAGAACCAGCGGCTCACCCGTCCGCGCCTGAAGTGGAAGCGCTCGAAGCGGATCCGGGCCTTGATGCCGCCCGGTACTTCAACCGTGGCCTCGCGGAACGTTTCCGTGTCGCGCTCGGGGTCGGGCAAAGTCTTCGCCGCGGCTGAAATGACCTCGCCGGGGATGAGCGCCAAAACGGACTCGGAGACCATACTGGATATAATACCAGTATCCGGGGACGATCTTCAAGACGCTCTACTGGACGGTTACGCTTGCTTGCCGCAGACTGACAGCCCCGAAGGCGAAGAGAGACTTGAAACAATACAATTGCGTCATTTTCGAGGGCAGCGCCAACCGACAGGGAGACGACAATGAACGAAGTTCAGGCCTTGAGCGTAAACGTTCCGCCGGAAGTCATCCACAACTGGGGATGGTTCCTGGTCTTGGGCATCGGCATCGTGCTGCTCGGCGTGCTCGCGGTCGTGCGCTCCGTTGTGGCGACCGTCGCTTCGATGCTGTTCTTCGGCTGGCTGCTGGTGATCGGCTCCGGCATCGAGATCGTGCAGCTCATCATGGTCGGCAAGTGGGCCGGACATTTCCAACACTTGCTGGCTGCCGTGCTGTTCGGGGTGGTCGGAGTGCTGATGGTCTGGCGCCCGGTCGCCAGCGCCGAAATCCTGACCCTGCTCATTGGCTCATTCTTTCTCGTGACCGGGCTGTTCCAGATGATCGAGCCGTTGTGGATCAGCCTGCCGGGGTCGGGGTGGCTCGTGTTCGACGGTCTGATCTCGCTCGTGCTCGGTATTCTGGTCCTCGCACAATGGCCCGTTTCAGGACTATGGGTGATCGGCCTGTTCGTGGGGATCCGTCTTATCTTCTTCGGAAGCGCGTGGATAGCGATGGCGCTTGGCCTTCGCACATTGGGCTGACGCAAGAAAGCAGCTGCGAAGACTTGCAGGGATGTCCTCCCCTCCTTTTTCAAGGAGGGGAGTCACGGGATCTGCGCACTCAGCCCATGTTTTGCACTGAGGTGGGCTCGATCTCCACCAGCAACCGCACCTGGCCGGGCTGTCTCCACGGATACTGGTCCTTCCCCAGGTACTTTTTCGCCAACGCATCGATGTGTGCATCGGCGCCCTCCGTCGTTGCCTTCCGCACTCGGCCGCGGATCTGAATGTAGCGGTACGGATTGTCCGGATCCATGATCGCGAGCGCGACAGGTGCGCCCGGCCTCATATTGCGCGCCTTGACGCGACCTTTGGCCGTATTCACCCGAACGACTCCGTTCTGGTAGTCGAACCACACCGGGGTCACTTGCGGCGCCCCGTCGGGCATCGCTGTCGCCAGGCTTGCGAACGCCTTCTTCTGCGTCATCAGATCGGAAAAACTCTCTGGAATCGTTGCCATCGAAAGTGCTCCTGGTGTCTGTTTGCCTGCACTCAATTCTCGCGCTTTTTCGGCACCCTGAACATCCACGCGAGCGGTAACGCAACGGCTGCTGCGAGCGCCGACAACATGAACGCGTTCAGATATCCGCCGATCGCCGCCTGGCGCTGAATCTCATCCTGCAGCGCGGTGAGACTTCTGGCGTCGCTGGAAGCGAGGTTGCCGGCGAGGCGGGAAAACCTCCGCGCGATATCCAGGGAGGAGACGGCGGCGCTGACGCCAGCGTAGTTCTCCGCCGTCGTTCGCACCAGCACCAGCACGCTCAACGAAATGAACAGGCTGCTGCCGAAGTTGCGCAGCAGATTGAACACGGCGGAACCTTGCACGACGAGCGCGGTCGGGAGGGTTGAGAACGCCAGCACCGTCATCGGAGTGTACGCGAGACCGAAGCCGAATCCCTGCACCAGGTTGGTCCAGTAGATGTCGAAGTCGGACACGTTGATGTTGAATGTCGTCATCTGCCATATGGCCAGCACCTGCAGCAGGAGGCCGGCGGCGAGCGCGAGGCGCGCGTTGTACTTCGTGGCCCACACGACGACCCCGAAGCTCAGGAAATTGCCCAGGCCCCGCGCGGACATGAGATAGCCGATCGTCGCGTCGGGGTAGTGGCGCAGGTCCTGCAGCAGCGGCGGGAAGAGCACGATCAGCGTGTAACTCAACGCACCCATCACGAACACGACCAGCAGGCCGACGCAGAAGTTCCAGTCGCGGAACATGCGCGGATCGAGGAAGGGCCTGCGCGACCAGATCGTGTTTGCGATGAAGGCGAGCCCACCCACTATCGCGAGAATGAGCTCGATGGTGATCTCGGACGAGTCGAACCAGTCCAGATGATGGCCGCGGTCGAGCAACAGCTGCGCGCTGGCCATGCACAGCGCCAGCGCCAGGAAACCCGTGATACCCAGCCGCACGGCTGTGCCGCGCTCCTGGTCGCCGAGCGCGAAAGCCGCAAGTGCGGTAGTGAGCGCCCCGATCGGCACCATCGACAGGAACGCCCAGCGCCAGTTGAGCGATTCGGCTATCACGCCGCCGAGAACGGGTCCGAGTGTCGGGCCGAACACCGAGCCGGTGCCCCACAGCATCAGCACCAGGGGATGCATGTGGCGCGGAAAGGTCGCGAGCAGCATGCCTTGCCCCATCGGCATCAGCGGCGCTCCGAAGAGGCCCTGTGCGACCCGCGCCAGCAGCAAGCCTTCGAGCGAGTCCGCCATTCCACACGCTGCTGACGAGAGGGTGAATCCGGCCAGCGTGCCCACCATGAAACGGCGCCACCCCAATTTGCCGGCCAGCCAGCCGGTGAGCGGCGTGGCCACCGCTGTCGCCGCGAGGAACAGCGTGACAATCCACGCGCCTTCGTCGTGCGTCAGGGACAGCGCGCCGCGGATCTGCGGCACCACGACGCTCGTGGAAGTGACGGCAATGCCGAACGTGAGGGTGGAAACCTGCACCAGCACCAGGATCCACCACCGGCGCGAGGTGGGCAGCGGAGTCGAGGCGGCTTTACCACCGCCGAGATCGTCGACGGTGGTCGCCTGTGCATTACTCATCGGCGGAGCCGAACGGGCGTGCGCCGGTCATCGTGGATTCCAGGGCTGGGAGGCGCGGATCGGCGGTTCAGACGGCGCGTCCGCGCAACGATTCTGATCGTGTGCGCGCAAGTTTACCGGAGACGGGCAGGGCAAAGCGCAGGCACCTCTCGTCTTGCTGCCTCCCACCACCCCGTCACGCTTCGCGTGCCACCCCTCCTCGGGCAGGAGGGGAGAGACTAGTTTTTCCCCGCCTCTCACGAGGCGGGGTGGCGCGAACGCGCCGGGGCGGTGTGGGGTACTGAAATCGCGCTTTCTCAGCCGAGATCGAAGCGGTCCGCGTTCATCACCTTCGTCCACGCCGCCACGAAGTCGTTCACGAATTTCTCCTTCGCATCCGCGCTTGCATAGACTTCCGCGAGCGCGCGGAGCTCCGAGTTCGAGCCGAAGATGAGATCGACGCGGGTGCCGGTCCACTTGACCTTGCCCGTCTTGCGGTCGCGCCCCTCGTACACCCCCTCGGCGCCGCCGGCCGGCTTCCACTCCGTGCCCATGTCGAGCAGGTTGACGAAGAAGTCGTTGGAGAGCGCCTGCGGCTTCGTAGTGAAGATCCCGTGCTTGGAGCCGCCGACGTTGGTGCCCAGCATGCGCATACCGCCCACGAGTACTGTCATTTCCGGCGCGGTGAGCGTCAGGAGCTGCGCCCGGTCGATCAGCATGTGCTCGGCGCCGATGCCTATCCTGCCCTTGACGTAGTTGCGGAAGCCGTCGGAGACCGGCTCGAGCACGGCGAAGGACTCGACGTCGGTCTGCTCCTGTTTGGCGTCCATGCGTCCCGGCGCGAAGGGAACCTTCACCTCGACGCCGGCGTTCTTCGCGGCCTGCTCGACGCCCGCGCAGCCCGCGAGCACGATCAAGTCGGCAAGCGAGGCTTTCTTCCCGCCCGAGGCAGAAGCGTTGAACCCCTTCCGGATCTCCGCGAGCGTCCGCAGTACCTTCGCCAGTTCGGCCGGCTGATTGACCTCCCAATCCTTCTGCGGCGCGAGGCGGATGCGCGCGCCGTTCGCGCCGCCGCGCTTGTCCGAGCCGCGGAAGGTGGACGCCGACGCCCAGGCGGTGGAGGCGAGCTGCGACACCGACAGCCCGGAAGCCAGCACCTTGCTCTTGAGCGCGGCGATGTCTTTGTCGTCGATCAGCTTGTGGTCGACGGCCGGGATGGGGTCCTGCCAGATGAGTTCTTCGGCGGGCACCTCTGGTCCCAGGTAGCGGGCGCGCGGGCCCATGTCGCGGTGTGTGAGCTTGAACCAGGCGCGCGCGAATGCATCAGCGAACGCTTGCGGGTCGTCGAGGAACCTGCGCGAGATCTTCCCGAATTCCGGATCGAAGCGCAGCGTCAGGTCGGTGGTCAGCATGGTCGGCTTGTGGAACTTGCCGGGAATGTGCGCGTCGGGAATGATCTCCTGCGCGTTCTTGGCCACCCACTGCTTGGCACCGGCGGGCGACTTGGTGAGCTCCCACTCGTACTTGTAGAGGTTCTCCAGGAAGTTGTTGCTCCACAGCGCCGGGGTTTTGGTCCAGGTCACTTCGATGCCGCTCGAGATCGTGTCGGCGCCGTGCCCCGTGCCGTAGTTGCTCATCCAGCCCAGGCCCTGCGCTTCCAGCGGCGCGGCTTCCGGATCCGGTCCCTTGTGCGATTCCGGGGCGGCGCCATGGCTCTTGCCGAAAGTGTGACCGCCGGCGATGAGGGCGACGGTCTCTTCGTCGTTCATCGCCATGCGGCCGAAGGTGGCACGGATGTCCTTGGCGGCAGCCATGTAATCGCCGCTCGCGTTCGGGCCTTGTGGGTTGACGTAGATCAGGCCCATGTGGGTGGCGCCGAACGGCTGATCCAGCTCGCGGTCGCCACTGAAGCGCTTGTCGACACCGAGCCACGCGATCTCCGCGCCCCAGTTCACGTCGTCGTCCGGTTCCCACACGTCCGCGCGGCCGCCGCCGAAGCCGAAGGTTCTGAAGCCCATCGACTCCAGCGCAACGTTGCCGGCCAGGATGATCAGGTCGGCCCAGGAGATCTTGTTGCCGTACTTCTGCTTGATGGGCCACAGCAGCCGGCGCGACTTGTCGATGTTGACGTTGTCGGGCCAGCTGTCGAGGGGCGCGAAGCGCTGCTGGCCGCGGCCGCCGCCCCCACGGCCGTCGGTGATGCGGTAGGTCCCGGCGGCGTGCCAGGACATGCGGATGAATTGCGGCCCGTAGTGGCCGAAATCCGCTGGCCACCAGTCCTGCGAGTCGGTCATCAGCTTTACCAAGTCCTTCTTCAGCGCCTTGTAGTCAATGCTCTTGAATTCTCTTGCGTAGTCGAACCCGGAGCCCATCGGGTTGGACTTCGCGGAATGCTGGTGCAGCAATTCCAGCCGCAGCCGGTTCGGCCACCAGTCGCGGTTCGTTCTGCCGACGCCGGCGATGTGCGGGCATTTGCCCGCGGTCTTGTCGTCAGTCTTTGCGTCCATTTCTCTCTCCTATTGTGTGTTCAGGCGTGGATGTGCCGAGCAGCCTGGCACCTCCGCGCCGCGATCGAGCGCTGCGTGCTACGCCGTGAGGCTGCGCAGCATCCACGCGGTCTTCTCGTGCACTGTCAGGCGATCGACGAGAAGCCCCGCGGTGACCTCGTCTCCCGCTCGCTGCGCTGGCGGCAGGGCGGAACGGATGGTCCGCTCCACCATTTCGTGGTCCGCGGCGAGTTGCTTGACCATCTCTTCTGCCTTCGGTACGTCCTCGGCGTCCTTCACGCTGGCGAGACGCGCGAATTGAGCGAAACTGCCCGGAGCATACTGCCCCAGGGCGCGAATGCGCTCCGCGATCAGGTCCACGGCGCCGGCGAGCTCGGCGTACTGCTCTTCGAACATCAGATGCAGGTCGCGGAACCTCGGTCCTTCGACGTTCCAGTGAAAATTGTGCGTCTTCAGGTAGAGCGCATAGCTATCGGCCAGTACGTGCGACAAGCCGGTCGCGATCTCTTTCTTGGCGCTCGCTGCGCTATCGGTTCTCGCTACCATCACAGCTCCCTCCTGCAAAGCGGCCCGCGGTCACACAGACCTGGACCCGAATCATTCGACTCGGAACGATTATCACTTCGGCGTTCCCCTGAAGCGTTGATTTAGATCAACCGTCCCGGACGAGCAGTATTCGTTGGCCACTGATTGACTCAACCCTCGCAGCCGAATATGGATCAAGCCACGTGGCCGGTCCAATGGAATGTGCGAATGACTGCGATCGCCCAGCTCGATCGCGCCAAGGCGCGCAACGCTAGACCCCGCGAATGCGGCGCACTAGGCGGCGCGGGCGGTCGGATTCGGGGTCGGCTCGCCCACTTTGCGGAGCGTATTGCGGTCCGTATGGTGGAAGGGCTCGGGACGGCCATGCACGAGCAGAATCGTCTCGAGCGCGTAAGACCAAGTGCCGTCGGGATTGATAGTCACGCGGATCCGGTATTCGGTCGTCTCGAACGCGTACTCGAGGAACGGATTCGAGCAGATACCGTTTACCGGCGAGCCGCGCTGCGCCGTCAGCTCGAAGGTCTTCGCGTCCGGGCTCGCGCGGCCGATGGCCATTGCGATCTGACCGCGCGGTATCGCCAGGGTCTGAATCAGCGTCCCGGTTGCCGGCTCCCACAACCAGTAGCCGACCTGGTCGTGGAAGGTCTCGACATCGTCCGGCTTGACGATGCGCGTGTGGTAGCGCAGTCCGTAGTAGAGCTGCGGGCCATTGGTCTGCCCATCGATGGGCTGCAGCTCGATGCGCTCGATGTACTCGTTCTCCTCCGTTCCCTGTTCTGCGGGGTGGACATCGACACCTCGCCCCTCCCAGATGCCGGCAAGCGCCGCCAGCGGACCCAGGTTTCGCAAGGTCTGCGGATCGGGTTCGGGCTCGGTGAAGATGTCTTCTGGAAATGACGGCATGCGGTTTTCCTTTGCGTTGAGATTCTCGTCGGACAGGCTCTCACCATCCCGTCACGCTTCGCGTGCCACCCCTCCTCGGGCAGGAGGGGAAAAAGCCTGCTGTCCCGTTACCCGCCAGATCACATCGCCGACATCGTCCGCCACCAGCAGCGACGCACGGTCGGGTCCGACCGCCACGCCTACCGGACGGCCGTACGATTCACGCTCGTCCGGCGCGAGAAAACCCGTCAGGATGTCGCGCGGCGGACCGCTCGGCCGGCCGCTGGTGAACGGCACGAACACCACGCGGTAGCCGCTCAACTTGCTGCGGTTCCACGAGCCGTGCTGGCCGATAGCCATGCCGTCAGGAAACCCCGGCAGCGTTCCGGCGGGCAGCCAGCACAGACCCAGCGACGCCGTGTGTCCGCCCAGTGCGTAGTCGGGCGTCAGCGCTTTGGCGACCATCCTCGGATCTTGCGGCACGCGATCGTCCACTGTCCCGCCCCAGTAACAATACGGCCACCCGTAGAAGCCGCCGTCACGCACTGCGGTCAGGTAATCCGGGGGTGTCTCGTCGCCGAGCCCGTCGCGTTCGTTGACCACTGTCCACAGCACACCGGTGTTGGGCTCCCACGCCAGCCCCACCGGGTTGCGCAGGCCGGACGCGTAGACGCGGCTGCTGCCGCTGGCGAGGTCGAGCTCATAGATACACGCACGGCCTTCTTCCACCTCGAAGCCGAGGTCGGCGATATTGGTCAGCGACCCGACGCCAGCGTAGAGCTTGCGGCCGTCGGGGCTGAGCAGCAGGCTGCGGGTCCAGTGTCCGGCGGGTTTGAACGACGTGAGCTTGCGCCCCGGCGCGCTGATGCGAGTGGTACCGGCAGCGTACGGAAAGGCCACCACGCCATCCGTATTGCCAACATAGAACGTCTCGGCCTGCAGCGCCATCCCAAATGGCTGACTCAAGCGTTCGAGCAAGACCTCGCGGATTTCGGCGCTGCCGTCGCGGTTGGCGTCGCGCAGCAGCGTGATGCGATTTGGACTCGGGCCGATGGCCGCCGCCCGTTTCATGGTGGCGACCATCGCGTGGTCGAACACCGAGCGGCGTGGCCCCGGCATGAAAAGCGCCTCGGCGACGGTGACGTCGCCATTGGGCAGCACGTAGATCCAGCGCGGATGCTTGAGGCCGCTGGCGAACGCGTTCACCTTCAGGCCCGGCGCGGCCACCGGTGTCTCGCCTTGCCTCCAGCCGCGCGCGGTGGGCATCTTGAGAGTCGGGATGCGTCCTTGCGGTCTGGCCGCAGGAATCGCGGGCGTAGCGCCGACCGCCTGCTCCGGCATCGGACCCTGCATCCGCCGCCAGGCGATCGCCGCATCACCCACCAGCGCGACCATGCGCGCCAACATGCTCGTCTCCGCCATTCAGCCTCCTCTGGTCGTTGGCACAAATGATAAACGTTTAACCCCATTCCCCGCGCCTGCGCGCTTAAAGGGGCTCGTCCCACTTTTCAGGAGAGCATCATGCGAAGCTTGGGAGTCGTTCTGGGGTTTCTCGCGCTGGGCTTGGGCGGCCGCGCGTTCGCAGTCGGCGGGCTGGCCGATGTCACCGTCTACGATCGCAGCAGCGGGCAACTCTTGCCCGTCTATACGGCGGACGGGCAGCGCTACGTCGCGGGTCGCACCGGCAACGAGTACGAACTCAGGATCCGCAACAACACGAGCGAGGACATCCTGGCGGTGGTGTCTGTGGATGGTGTGAACGTCGTCACCGGCGAGACCGCGGCTCCGCCGCAAAGCGGGTATGTGATCAGCCCCTGGCGCTCGCTTTCCATCACCGGGTGGCGGAAGAGCCTGTCGCGCGTCGCCGCTTTCTATTTCACCGATCACAGCGACGCCTACGCGACGCGGACCGGCCGTCCCGACGAC
>DASPUW010000032.1:0-2930 GCA_035622675.1 Burkholderiales bacterium
CAGCTCGAGATCATCGAGCGGCTGATCCGCACCGGCGTGTACATGGGGCCGCTGAATGTGGCCTTGTGCGGCTATGGCGGCGGTTCGATGGGGCGCAATCCGTTCGACTGGATGGAGATGCTTCGCCGCACCCCGCATGGCACCTCCAGCGTGACGTTCTGGAGCAGCATGCGCGGCAACATCGCGATTCAGACTTTGGCAACCATTCTCGGCGTCAACGTGCGGGTCGGCAACGAGGACAACATCTGGGACATGCACAAGAAGCGCTGGCCGACGGTGAAGCAGATCGAGTGGGCAGTGAAGCAGAGCGAGCAGTTCGGCCGCAAGGTGGCGACAGCCGACGAGGCGCGCAAGATGATGAAGGTCGGTGTCTGGTACGAGACGGTGGAAGAAACGCTACGCAACCTCGCGCTACCGCCCAACCGCGCCCAGGGTCAGCAAGGCTTCCTGAGCTACGAAACTGACGGACGGCTACCCAAGGCGGCGCCGGCAGGACATTCCAATCCCACCAGTATCCTGTAGTAGCTTCACACGAACCGAGTCCGGCTTCCCGAAATCGGGGGGCTGGACTTGGCCACTCGCAGCAACGCGTAATCGCCGGGCGCGTGATCACTGGTGCGTGCGCGAGCTATCGTAAGCAAAGGACTGTTATGACGACAACCAACAGAGCCCAGGAAAGCTCGGAAACCGGCCCGTGGGAACACGCGTTTGAACAGCTACGCGACTGGGATCCAGCCTGGGCGGAGACCTGCACGCGCATGGCGACTAACCCGTGGCGATCGGGCGTGCTCTCGCGCAAGCTGGTCGAACTGATCGGCGTGGCGCTGAATGCCGCTTGCACCAATCTGAACCCGGAAGGCACGCGTCGTCACATCCGTGCCGCACTCAAAGCCGGAGCCACGAAGGAAGAGATCCTGCTCGTGCTGAAGTGCGCTTCGGTGATGTCAATCCATTCTTGTAGCCTCGGCGCGCCGATTCTGCTCGAAGAAGCAAAAGCTGCGGGTACGCAGCCGGCAGCGAAACCTCCCAAGGCGACTCCTGCGTGCGACAAGATGAAAGCCATCGGCCAATGGAACGGCGCGTGGGACCCGTTCTATGAACTCGATCCCGCCTGGACCGATGAGTTCATGGCGACCGGCGCGGGCATATACGGCAGCAGTGTGATGTCGGCAAAGGACATCGAGCTTCTGAGTATCGCGTTCGATGCGTCCTACACACACATGTACGCTCCGGGCACGCGCCGGCACATCCGCAACGCGCTCAAGGCCGGTGCTACGATGGAACAGATCATGGAAGTCCTGAAACTATGCGTCGTGCAAGGCGTTCAGGCTTGCAACCTGGCTGTGCCGATCCTCGCTGCCGAGCTCGCACGGCTTTCCGAACGTGGCGAGTGAGATGGCTGCGCCACGTGGGTGAAGGCTGCATGCGACGGTTAGCGGCACAGCCAAGGTCCGCTTCAGGGCGAACTGGATTGGGCGGCTGCACCAAACCACGCCAACTCAGACAGGTGTTGCAGTACTCTCAGGCTCGCTCCGCCTCGAGCAAGCTGTAGTCGGCGACGAGCGCAACCACGCGCGTCAGCCTGAAGCCGGAGGACGCGAGCAGCTGGCGGTACTCGGCCTCGGTGCACTCGCGCCCGCCCTGGTTGTGCACTAGCATCACAAGATCGGTCATCTTGCTGTAGGTCCCGGCAGAGCCCGGCAGGATCAACTTCTCGCACACGAGCAGGCGACCGTCCGCAGGCATCGCGGCACGAATCGACGCGAGGATTTTGCCACAGGCCGCGTCGTCCCAATCGTGCAGGATGTGCTTCATGAAATATGCGTCGGCGCCAGCTGGCACGGACTCGAACATGTTGCCGGCGACAAGCTGGCAGCGACCGGCCACGCCGTGCGCCGCCACGCGCGCTTGCGCGCCCTCGATCACGTGCGGCATGTCGTACAGCACGCCGCGCAGCGAGGGCGTAGCATTCAATATCGCGCACAACGTGCTGCCGTAGCCTCCCGCCACATCCACCAAACGGGCAAACCGGGAGAAATCGTAGGCTTCGGTCAGCGCCCGGTTGACGATGCTCGACGAGCTGACCATCGCCTGGTCGAACACCTTGGCCTTGTCGGGGTGGCGCGCGTAGTAGTCGAATGTGCCGAGTCCGGTGACCTTGTTGAAGGCCGCGTCGCCGGTTTGCACGCTGTGCAGGACCTCGCCCCAGGCGGCCCATACATCGTTGTCGCCATACATCAAGGACAGCGCGCGCAGTGAACCCGCAACGTCGGAGCGCAAGAGCTCGGAGAGAGGCGTGTTGCAGAACTTTCCATCCGGGGTCTCAGCAAAAACGCCGGCACCGGCGAGCGTTCGCAGCACACGGTAGAGAGCGCCAGCGTGAGCGTCGCAAGCTCGAGCCAGCGTCGGCGCATCGCTCGGTCCTTTTGCCAGCAGGTCCGCGATCTCGAGGCTCGCCGCCGCGTACACCGCGCGCGACAACACGAAGCCGGCGATCAGCTCGCGAAGGCGCGTCGCGGGAGTTTGTGGTGTGTCCATGGTGGGAATTGTAGCAGCCGCACCCCTCACCCCAGCCCTCTCCCGCAAGGGGAGAGGGGGATTGTGCTCACCCTGCGCTCTCGCAAGAGCTCCCTCACCCCAACCCCTCTCCCAAGGGGACCCTCACCCCCCCGCCCTCTCCCGCAAGGTGCCCTCACCCCCCGCCCTCTCCCGCAAGGGGAGAGGGGGCCTTTCAGGGTTCCTTCCCCGGCCTGATTGGGTAGGCCGCTTCGCGCCAGGCCTTCACCCCGCCGTCGAGCGCCACAGCCCGCTGAAACCCCATCGCGCGCAGCGTCGCTGCCGCGAGCGTCGAGATGCGGCCGAATTCGCAATAGGTGAGGATGCGCACGGTAGGATCGGGCAGGTCCTGATTCACGCGCAGCTCGAGCTGG
>DASPUW010000033.1:0-4892 GCA_035622675.1 Burkholderiales bacterium
TCGGTTGTGAGCATCCGCGTGGTCGAGACCATCCCGAACAAGTCGTACATGGGTCTCGAGATACCCAACCCCAAGCGCCAGGTCGTGCGGCTGTCGGAGATTCTGAGCTCTCAGGTGTACGCCGATCTCGCGTCGCCGCTCACCCTCGCGCTAGGTAAGGACATCGCCGGCAAGCCCGTCGTCGCCGATCTCGCGCGCATGCCGCACCTGCTGGTGGCAGGCACGACAGGCTCGGGCAAGTCGGTGGCTATCAACGCCATGATCCTGAGCCTGCTGTTCAAGGCCACGCCGAACGAAGTGCGCCTGATCCTGGTGGATCCCAAGATGCTGGAGCTGTCGGCCTACGAGGGCATTCCGCACCTGCTTGCCCCCGTCGTGACCGACATGAAGCAGGCGGCGCAGGCGCTGGGCTGGTGCGTTGGCGAGATGGAGCGCCGCTACCGCCTCATGTCGGCCGTGGGCGTTCGACATCTGGCGGGCTTCAACCAGAAGGTCAAGGACGCGGAGAAGGCCGGTCAGGTACTGGTCGATCCCCTTGCGGTGCCGGCTCCCGGTGACGGGCAGATGGCGCCCGTGCCCCTGAAGGAGCTGCCGTTGGTGGTGGTGGTGATCGACGAGCTCGCCGACCTGATGATGGTGGTGGGCAAGAAAGTCGAGGAGTTGATCGCCCGGCTGGCCCAAAAGGCGCGAGCCGCTGGCATCCATTTGCTTCTGGCCACGCAGCGCCCGTCAGTGGACGTCATCACCGGGCTGATCAAAGCCAACATACCGACACGCATCGCATTCCAGGTGTCGAGCAAGGTGGACTCGCGCACCATCCTGGACCAGATGGGAGCGGAGTCTCTGCTCGGCCAGGGCGACATGCTGTACCTCCCGCCGGGGACCGGACACCCGCAGCGCGTGCACGGCGCGTTCGTCGGCGACGAGGAGGTGCACAGCGTCGTGCAGTATCTCAAGTTGCGAGCGCAGCCTCAGTATATCGAAGGCATCCTGGACAACCCCGACGAGCTCGAAGGTGAGCTCGAGGGGCTAGACCAGGCGGACGCAGAATCCGATCCGCTCTACGACCAGGCCGTGGAAATCGTGTTGAGATCACGGCGCGCGTCCATCTCGCTGGTGCAACGTCATCTGCGCATCGGTTACAACCGCGCCGCTCGGCTTATCGAGCAGATGGAGCGCGCCGGCCTGGTATCGGCCATGGCGACCAACGGCAACCGGGAGGTCCTGGTGCAGGGCAAGGAATGAGAGTGAAACGCAAGAGCGAAGGGCAAATGCGGGAAGTGATCGGGGACGCAGCGGCGATCGTTGTCCGCCGTTCGGTTGTGTCGCTTGCGACGATCGCCACGCTTTTCCTGGCCTCTGGCGCCTCCGCCGCCGGTAGCATCGAGAAGCTCAAAGCGTTCACGCAGCAGACCCAGTCGGCGAGGGCGAGCTTCACCCAGATCGTGCGCGACAAGGACGGCGCCACAGCACAGACCGCCAGCGGCAGGCTCGTTTTCGCGCGGCCGGGAAAGTTCCGCTGGGAGTACGACAAACCCTATCAGCAGACCATCGTGGGCGACGGCGAGAAGCTGTGGGTCTACGACAAGGACCTCAATCAGGTCACAGTCAAGAACCTGACCGGCGCGCTGGGCAGCAGCCCGGCTGCACTGCTCGCAGGAAGCAACGACATCGAGCAGTACTACAACCTGGACGCCAAGGGCGCCCGTGGAGGCCTCGACTGGCTGGAGGCGTATCCGCGCGATGCCGACAACATGTTCAGCAAAGTGCGTATGGGTTTCAAGGGCAACACGCTCGACACGATGGAGCTGTACGACCACATGGGCCAGACCACCGTGATCCGCTTTGCCAAGCTCGAGCGCAATCCGAAGCTCGCCGCAAGCCTGTTCACCTTCACCCCGCCGCCAGGGGCGGATGTGATCGAGGACCAGTGACGGCGCGGTTGCTCCCAATCGCCCGCTCTTGAGTGGGATCTGTCGTGAAGACCCAACCCGCCGCACCCGATCTCTTCCCTGCGCGTGAGCCGCAAGCGCCGTTGGCCGAAGCCATGCGCCCGCAGCGGCTGCAGGATGTGGTGGGGCAAACGCACCTGCTGGGCGAGGGCCGGCCGCTCGCGGTCGCGGCGCGCGCAGGCAAGCTGCACTCGATGATTCTGTGGGGGCCGCCCGGGGTCGGTAAGACCACCCTCGCGCGCTTGATGGCACGAGCGTGCGACGCCGAATTCATCGCGCTGTCGGCAGTGCTGTCGGGTGTCAAAGACATCCGCGACGCCGTGGAGCGCGCGCGCAATACGCTGCGCGACAGCGGCCGGCCCACGATCCTGTTCGTCGACGAAGTGCACCGTTTCAACAAGGCGCAGCAGGATGCGTTCCTTCCCTTCGTCGAGCAGGGCTTGTTCACGTTCATCGGCGCAACCACCGAGAATCCGTCGTTCGAAGTGAACAGCGCGCTGCTGTCGCGGGCCGCGGTCTACGTCCTCCAGCCGCTGAGCGAAGACGAGCTGGCTGTCCTGTTCGAGCGGGCGCGCACCGGTCCTTTGGGTGGATTGATCTTTTCGGACGATGCCCGCGCGCTGCTGATTGGCTTCGCCGATGGCGATGCGCGGCGTTTATTCAACATGCTGGAGCAGACGGCCGATGCGGCGCAGGGAATGGGACGCAACGAAGTGGACGCGGACTACGTGCGCCAGACGCTGGCTTCCAAGTTGCGCCAGTTCGACAAAGGCGGCGACGCCTTCTACGATCAGATCTCGGCGCTGCACAAAGCCGTGCGAGGCTCGTCGCCGGATGCGGCCTTGTACTGGCTGTGCCGCATGCTCGACGGAGGGGCGGACCCGCTGTACATCGGGCGGCGCTTGGTCCGGATGGCGGCCGAGGACATTGGCCTCGCCGATCCGCGTGCGCTGCGCCTGGCGCTAGATGCCTGCGAGACCTACGAGCGCCTAGGCACGCCAGAGGGAGAGCTGGCACTTGCGGAGGCCGCCATTTACCTCGCCTGCGCGGCGAAGAGCAACGCGCTATACAACGCCTACAACCAGGCCCGCGCGTTCGTTTCGGAAGACGGCTCGCGCCCGGTTCCCATCCATCTTCGCAACGCCCCGACCAGGCTGATGAAGGAGCTGGGCTACGGGCGCGAGTACCGTTACGCGCACGATGAGCCGGAAGCGTACGCGGCGGGTGAAGACTACCTCCCGGAGGGACTGAGGGACGTGAGGTTCTACGCGCCCACCCCGCGCGGGCTGGAGGGCAAGATCCGCGAGAGGCTCGCGCACCTTCGCGAGCTCGACCGTCAGGCGCGGAAGAAGCCTTAGTTACTTACAAACCACCAAATGCTAGACATCCAGCTGTTGCGAAAAGACCTGGCTTCGGTCCAGGCACGCATTGCCTCGCGCGGCATCACCGTGAACTGGGACGAATTCACGGCGCTGGAGCAGCAGCGTAAGGAGATACAGACGTCGGTGCAGGACGCGCAGGCGGCGCAGAACCGGATCTCGAAGGAGATCGGCCAGGCGAAGGCCAAAGGCACGCACACGCCTGAGTTGATGGCTGCCGCCGAGCGCTACAAGGCGCAGCTCGCTGGCTCGGAGCAGCGGCTAGCCGAAATTCAGGCGAGGCTCGAGGTGTTCCTGCTCGTGATTCCCAACCTGCCGCACGCCACTGTCCCGCTCGGCGCCGCCGCGGACGACAACGTGGAGCAGCGGCGCGTGGGTGAGCCGCGCCGCTTCGATTTCGCACCGAAGGACCACGCCGACCTCGGTGCTGGTCTGGGTATGATGGACTTCGAGACCGCAACCAAGATCGCGAGCGCGCGCTTTGCGCTCATCAGCGGGCCGCTGGCACGGATGCATCGCGCGTTGAGCCAGTTCATGCTCGAGGTGCATTCGAATGAGCACGGCTACACGGAGGTGTACGTCCCTTACCTGGTGAACGCGGCCAGTATGCGCGGCACGGGCAACCTGCCCAAGTTCGAAGACGATCTATTCGGCGTGCCGCGGCGCGATGCCGAAAAGCTGTATCTCATTCCCACCGCCGAGGTGCCAGTGTCGAACATCGTACGCGACGACATCGTGGCGTTGGAGAAGCTGCCGCTCAAGTTCGTGTGTCATTCGCCCTGCTTCCGTAGCGAGGCCGGCGCCTACGGGAAGGACACACGCGGCATGATCCGTCAGCATCAGTTCGACAAGGTGGAGCTGGTGCAGATCGCCCATCCGCAGCAGTCCTACGAGCTGCTCGAGCAGCTCACTTCGCATGCCGAGGAAATCCTGAAGCGTCTCGACCTGCCGTACCGGGTCGTGGCATTGTGCAGCGGAGATATGGGCTTCTCTGCAGCCAAGACCTATGACATCGAGGTATGGCTGCCAGGACAGAACGGCTACCGCGAGATTTCCTCCTGCAGCAACTTCGAGGCGTTCCAAGCACGGCGCATGCAGGCGCGCTTCCGCAACGAAAAAGGCAAGCCGGAACTGGTGCATACCTTGAACGGCTCGGCACTCGCGGTCGGGCGGACCCTGATCGCGGTCCTCGAGAACTATCAGCAGGAAGACGGCAGCGTTACGGTGCCCGCTGCCCTGCGCCCGTACATGGGCGGCGTGGAACGACTCGCTCGGGGCTGAAGCGCGGCGGCGTGCTATTTGAGCGCGCGAACGTTGGCGCCGGGACCCCGCAGGCCGCCCCGGTTTTCCGGCCGCGGCTCGTCGTCAGCATCTGTGCGAGCTCCCCCGGTGCCTGCCAGCGCCGTGTACAGGCTCGGGGAATGCGGCTCCTCGAAACGCGCGAGGATGTCGAAGTAATTGCGGATGTTCTCCGTCAGCGACAGCGCCTCTCCGCCGCGGCAGAAGCCGCGCTTCACCGTGCTGTAGTACTCGTACCGCGACAGCAGCGGCAGCACTTTCT
>DASPUW010000034.1:0-30185 GCA_035622675.1 Burkholderiales bacterium
CTCGCATCGGGAGAATAATGTCGCCAAGCTTTTTCGGAGGAAGCCGACATGGCAACTTATGCGATGCTGACGCGCGTGTCCCCGGAGATCGTGCGTTCGGCTCACACGCTGGAAGAGCTCGAGCACAAAGCCATGGAAAAGATCCGCGCCCATTGCCCCGACGTGAAGTGGAAACAAAGTTACGCCATCCTAGGTCCGTACGATTACCTGGACATCTTCGAGGCCCCGGATAACGAGACGGCGGCCAAGGTGTCGACCTTGATTCGCGCCCACGGCCGCTCTCACTCGGAGGTCTGGGTCGCGACCGAGTGGCAGCGGTTCAAGCAGATGCTGCGCTCGCTAGGGCCTTCCCCGACGCCCACCGAGATGCCCTGAGCCCGCGTTAGCCTCGAGGACGTCCGTGCGCGCGATGGCCTTGATCGCTGGCGACGCGCATCCGCAGCTTGCGCAGGACATCGCACGCCTGACGCAGGCGAGCCTCGTACCAACCTCGGTTTCGGCGTTTGCCGACGGCGAGACACGGGTTCGAATCGAAGGCGACGTGCAGGACGCGGACCTGTATATCGTGCAGCCGACCAGCCCGCCGACCAACGAGCGGCTGATGACGCTGGCATTGATCGCCGATGCGGCCCGCGTCGCGGGCGCGGCGCGCGTCACGGCGGTGGTGCCCTATTTCGGCTACGCGCGGCAGGACGTGCGCAAGAGCGACGGCGAGCCGCGCTCGGCGCAGCTGGCGGCCCGCATTTTGCGCACTGCCGGAATCGACCGGCTGGTCGCGCTGGAGCTCCATTCGGCGGCGCTGGAAAGCGCGTTCGAGATCCGGCTCGTTCACCTGCAGGCCGACGAGCTCGTGCTGCTGGTGATCCGCGGGTGGGCAATTGGCGACCTCACGATCGTCGCTCCCGACGCCGGCGGCATGAAGCGCGCTCAGCGTTATGCCGCGGCACTGGTGGCGCCTCTGGCCGTGGTGGCCAAGGGGCGTCCGCGGCCCGATGTCGCCGTTTCCGTGCAGGTGCTGGGCGAGGTGCGCGGCCGCCGTTGTCTCATCGTCGACGACATGGCCAGCACGGGTCGTACGATCGTGAGCGCCGCATGCGCACTGCACGATGCAGGAGCCAAGGAGGTGCACGCGCTGTTCATCCACGCCGTAATGGCAGCGGGCGCGCTGGACGACATGTGCGCAGCATCGGTGCGCCGCATCGTCACGACCGACAGCGTTCCACGTCACCCTGACCCGCGTGTCGAGGTCGTCTCGATCGCACCGCTTCTCGCTCACGCGTTGACGCGGCTTGGCGCTAGAACGTGAGCGTGCTCGCCTGAGGCACGCGCCGATGCTAAGGCCTGCGGAGCGGCCATGGCGTGCAAGCCCTCGCGTCGTCCCAGCTCACTCGCGCTTTGCTTCTCTCCGCTGCCACGCCCCGAGCGCCTGGAGCGTGCGAAGGAAGCTGATCAAGTCTTCCCGGGTCAGCATTCCGACCACACGGTCTTGCGCCACGACCGGAAGCTGGTTCACCCCGTCGCGATCCATCAGGTGGAGTGCGTCCGACAACTCGGTATCGGGGGCGACGCGCTTGGATTCATCGAGCGGCACCATCACCTGCGCGGCGGTTGCCTTCATCCACTCGGAGCGCGGGACGGTGGACAGCCGGTGCGGCGTGATCAATCCGACGGTGCTGTCGCCGCGGCTCACGAGGAAGCAGCGTTGACCGCCGGCCAGGATGTGTTCTTCGGCGAGCTCTTGCAGCGTGACGTCCGCAGAGACCGTCGCGCAGCGGCTGGTCATGGCCTGCGAGACCGTGTGACCGGCGAGCAGATCCTGCACCGCCAGTTGCCGTGCTTGGCCTGTTGCGGCCGCATCGAGAAACCACCCGATGAAGGCGATCCACACTCCGCCGCCGAAATTGCCCTGCAATATCTGCCAAGCACCGAGGAGGATCAACAGGAAACCGAAGAAGCGTCCAGCATTGGCCGCAACCAGCGTCGCTCGTTTCATGTCGTGCGTGAGGGCCCATACGATGGCGCGAAAGACACGCCCGCCGTCCAGCGGGTAACCGGGGATGAGATTGAACAACGCCACTCCGAAGTTGATGTAGCTCAGGTACCTGAAAAGCCCCGACAGAGGTTCGCTCGCAGCAAATGCCGGTTGCAGCACGTAGAAAACGAGTCCAAGGGCAAGACTCACCAGCGGGCCGGCGATGGCGATGAGGAACTCGGCGCGGGCGCTCGGTGGTTCACCTCCAATGCTCGCGACGCCCCCGAATACGAACAGGGTAATGCTGCGAACCGGGATTTTGTAGCGCAGAGCTACGACGCTGTGCCCCAGTTCGTGCAGCAGGATGCTCAGAAAGAACAGCATGGCGGTCGCAGCACCCATGGCCCAGTAGAGCGGCAGCGGCCACCCGTGGAACTCGGCGGGGTAGTAGCTGACCGCGAGCATCCAAGTCAGCAGGGCGAAAATCAGGAACCAGGAATAATCGAGGCCAATCGGGATACCCAGAATCCTGGCCACGGGGATAGCCTGCCGCGTCATTCCGGCCTCCCTGGCAAGGCGTGCCCTGCAGCCGCCATCATGGCTAGTGCTCCCATCGTCACCACTCGAATACGATACGCTGACCGGCCCGCAGTATCGCGGACGTGGCGAAGCGCCGGCTCTCCCGATCCAAAGTAGAGCACAGCCAGCTGGCGTCCGTCTGAGTGGCCCCCTGCAGCCGGAAACGCTTCGCCTGTAGCGGCACGACCTCGAGCCCGAGGAGCTGGCCCGAGTCCGTGTCGAGCGTTGGAAAGTACATGCACGCGAGATCGCCACGGAACGACTCGTGGCCCGCGATGCCCTCGTAATCGTTGATGAAATCGCCGCACCCGTAAATGATGAGTTTGCCGCAGAAAACCTCGAGACCTTTCGGGTGGTGGGACGAGTGGCCGTGGAACAGATCGACCCCGGCGTGCTCGATCAACTCGTGGGCGAATTGCACTTCGGCAGGCGAAATCCCGTAGCCCCAGTTCGAGCCCCAGTGGACCGATGCGATGACAATATCCTGCGCCTGCCGAACGGATCGAACGTTGCGCGCGATCCGCTCTACGGTGTGACGCGAAAGGTCCGCGAGAACGGCGACGCCGGGCGCGCGTTCGGTGGCGGCCCAGCTGTGCGGAACACCACTGCTTTCGGCGCCCAGCGAGAAGATCAACAGGCGCTGACCGTCTCCGACAGGCACCACCGCTGGGGCCTCGGCCTGCAGCTGGTTTTTTCCAGCGCCCGCGGTCTTGAGCCCGGCGGCGTGCAGCGTGTCCAGGGTTTCCATCAGTCCCGATGCGCCCCAGTCCAATACATGGTTGTTGGCCAGCGCACAGCAATCGATCCCCGTTGCCGTGAGACAGGCGATGTTGCTGGGGTTCATGCGATAGTTGATGCCTTTGTCGAGCCAGTCGTTGCTGCGCGTGACCGCGGTCTCGAGGTTGACGACTCGAGCCGCTGGCCGGACGCGGTCCAGCTCGGGCATTGCATCGCCCCAGATATAAGTTGGATCCACCGAGCGCGGGATGGGGCCGTTTTTCTTCTCGGCGAGCTGGACGTAAGCCAAGGCGGTTTGCACGTAGTGTTCGTGGATCGCCGGCTCGCTCGGGTGCAGCAGGATCTGGTCAATCCCGCGGCCTGTCATCACGTCTCCGCAGAGAAACAAGCGTATCTGTCCCAACTGCCTACTCGGTGTGGAAACCTCGGAGTCTCATTGCTACGTCATGCAAAATGCTACGCTCAAGTCCGCCCGACGTCGGTCCGACCTGCGTGCAACAACCCCAGCGCCTGGCCGGTGGCCTTTGCGCTAGGTCAAGGACGGGCGGCGCGCCTTCATGTCTACTGCTTGTTGGGACGGAGGGCACGGGAGGGACCGCGGGCCGGACTCTCACGCTGCAAAGCCCCCACCTTCGAGACGGACTGCGAGCATGGCGATCAGATCACCGATGGATGCTGCCGGGAGCCTCAGCGTGGAGCTGTCGGCGACCATACGAAGATTGGCTGGCGACACTAGGCGGCAATCGCCACTGACGCTGGAGGATGTGCGGGGCGACTTGCAGCAGGGCGGGCTCGAGTGGTCTCGCAATGGCGAGCTGCTCTACCCGCAGGACAGGACGTCGCTGCTGATCGAACTCGACGGCTTGATTGCACAGTACGGCGGCAGCGCATCCGCCCTCGATTTCCTCAACCGTCGAAACGAGTCGGGGGGCTGAGCGAGCTGTCGCGCGCTTCACGCGACTGGCGATTGCCCGCCAAATGGCGTACGAACCAATCGGCAGCAAGGCGCGCAACCTCTTCCAGAGCCCCCGGTTCCTCGAACAGGTGCGTAGCACCGCGTACGATCGCGATCTGCTTATCGCATTGCAGAAGAGCGTGCGCTGCCTGGTTGAGGCCGATTACCCCGTGGTCTCTGCCGCCGACGATGAGAAGCGTGGGCGCCATGACCCGCGGAAGCGTCTCGTCGCCCGTCAGATCCGGCCGGCCGCCGCGGGAGACGACGGCTTTCACATCCTCCGGCATGGCTGCCGCAACACGCAGCGCCGAGGCGGCGCCGGTGCTCGCCCCGAACAGACCGACCAGCAGCGACCGCGTCGCGGCGTGCCGGCGCACGAAGCGGGCCGCATCGCCTAGGCGCCAAGTCAGCAGATCGATGTCAAAGCGTGTTTCGTAGTCGCGGTCCTCCTCCGGCGTCAGAAGGTCGAGCAGCAAGGTCCCCATCCCCGCGGCGCGCAGCTCTTGCGCGACGTAGCGGTTGCGCGGCGAGTGGCGCCCCGAGCCGCTTCCGTGGGAGAAAACGACGATGCCCGATGCCGCACGCGGAAGCTCGAGCACACCCTCCAGGGTGACCTGGCCGGACGGAATCGAGATCGGGTGCGCGTCGGAAGGCATGCTCATCAATTGACTCAATACGCCGATCGGGCCAAATAAATAATGCGCCTGTATGCGGCGCTGACTATTGCGCTAGGTCAAACGTCTCAGTCGGCGGCCGGGTCGCTGCGGTTTGCCGAGCGCACGGAGGGGAATCCTGCTGCGGATCCCGTTTGTTGATCATGGTGCCGGCCGCGTCCCGATCCGCTCAGCCCGCTCGATCACTTCCAGTTCCGCTCCGTTTTGAGTTCGGCTTCCGCCTTGAGCCAATCCTCGAGCTCGTGCCCGGGCTCGAAGTTGCGCCGCTGCGCGCGGTAATACGCCCGCAGGGCGATCAAGTGCTGCTGTTCTTCCGGCGTTGGGCTGCGCTCCTCGCCGAGCTCTGCTGTTTCTTCCCGCAAGATCTCGCGCGCTTCGCGCCCTCTGTGCAGAACCGTTTTTCCGCTTTCCATACCGCTCATCATCTTCTCCTTTGATCGGAGCGCCGACAGGCGCGTCAGCAGGTGACGTGAAACAGGCCGATCTTGCGCCCCTTCGCTCGATTGAACGTCGAGATCGCTATCGGCGTCGGCTCAGCGAGGACCCGGCAACCCTTGCGCGCGAAGAAGTCGGCGGCTCCCGGCGAAAGCCGCACATTGTCGTACTGGCCGGTCCCCAGGACCAACAGATCGCTGCCCTTCTCGTAAACGAACTCGGCCTCCGGCAGCGACAGCATGTGCGAGGTGCCAAAGATCTTCTTCGACAGCTTCTTCTTGCGCTTCTCGATCGCTCCAGACAGCCGCACGATGACGTCGTGACAGTAGGTCTCGCCGTCTATGGTGATGCTGCCGAACTCGCTGCTATCGATCTTCATGCTCCTGCTCAATGTAGCGCGGCGCGCAAGACGGCATTTGACTCCGATCAATGGGTACGCTGCGTCGGCGGGGCCGCGCTCAGTGTCGTGTCTCCCCATCGCTTGCAACGGAGCGCTCCGGTCCTACCAGCGCAGCCAGATCCCATTCATCGGACGGGATATCGTGGCGCAAGATGAAGGTGCGGCCGTCGTCGGCTTGCACCTTGAAGTACCTGTGCGTGGGGTGCAGCCAGCGGTCCAGCAGCGCCGTCACCTCGAAGCGGCGCGCACCGAGCCAGAAAGCGCGCGGCTCTTGCTCACCTCGGTAGCCGGCATAGCATTCGACGCGGATGGGCATGCTGGCTCCGCTCTAATCACGAATAGCGCGGCTCGTACATGAAGGCGAGCGCAGCGCCGTGCAGATCCTGTGGCCGAGGCTTTGTCACGTGCGCTTCCTCGTAGGCCGCTGCCGCTACGGCGGCAGCCACCGCCCTGGCAACGGCGCGCATGCGCCCGGCAACCGGAAAGATGCGGCCAGCGGCGAGATCGGATCCGGCAACCTGTCCCGCCAGCGCGTGCGCCGCCGCCAAGAACATCTCGTCCGTAACCCGCGTCGCGCCGCAGAGCAACAGCCCAAGCCCGACGCCCGGGAAGATGTAGCAGTTGTTGGCTTGGCCGGGCGCATGCACTCGGCCGTCAAGCGCAACGGCGTCGAAGGGACTGCCGCTGGCAAAGATGGCGCGGCCACCGGTCCAAGCGTAAGCTTGCTCCGCGCTGCATTCCGACTTCGTGGTCGGGTTCGACAGCGCGAATACGATCGGCCGCGGGTTCAGGCGCGCCATCGCCTCCAGCACCGGCCGCGTGAATGCGCCGCCCTTGGCGCAGGCGCCGATCAATGCGGTGGGTTGGAACGCTTCGACGGCGGCGAGTAGATCCGGCAGCGGCGCCCGCTCCTGGGCAAACCGCCGCTTGTGCTCGGCGAGATCGCGCCGGCTCGCCACCACCAACCCGCGCGAGTCGACGAACAGGCAGCGCTGCCTGGCCTCACGCTCGGACAGTCCCTCGCGCTGCATGGCAACGACCGCGAGCGCGCCGATGCCAATGCAAGCTTCCCCGGCACCGACAAACAGGATGCGCTGCTCAGCCAGCCTTTTCCCCGTGATCCGGCCGGCGCAATACAACCCCGCCAGGCCCATGGCGGCGGTGCCCTGCACGTCGTCGTTGAAACAGCACAGGCGGCCACGATAGCGGCTCAGCAGGCGAAAGGCGCAGGCATTGTTGAAGTCTTCGAACTGCAAGACAGCGCCTGGGAACAGCTCTTGAACGGCCGCCACGAACTCCTCGAGGAGCGCGTCGTAAATCTCCCCTGTCAGCCGTGCCCGCCGCTCACCCAGGTAGAGCGGATCGTTTCTGAGCGATTCGTTATCGGTGCCCACGTCGAGCGTGACGGGAAGGCACAGTTCGGGCGGCACGCCGCCGCAGGCCGTGTACAGCGACAGCTTGCCGATCGGAATTCCCATCCCGTTCGCGCCCAGATCTCCCAGGCCGAGAATACGCCCGCCATCCGTGACCACAATCACGCCCGGCCGGCGCGCACAGCTGCGAAGGACCGCTGCGATGCGGCCGCGGTGCCGCGCACAGATGTACAAGCCGCGAGGCCGCCGGTAGATCCGGTTCCACGCGAGGCACGCCTGACTGACGGTCGGGGTGTAGATGATGGGCAGCAGCAGCTCGAGATTATCGAGCACGACACGGTTAAACAGCGTTTCGTTCTCGTCTTGCAGCGCGCTGAGATAGAGGTATTTCTCCATCGGACCGGACTGTGCGCGCAGGTTCTCCAGCACGCGCACACTCTGCTCGCCGATCGATTCCACGCGGGGCGGCAGCAGACCTTCGAGCCCGAGACGCTCCCGTTCGGCAAGGTCGAACGCCGTCCCTTTGTTGAGCAGCGGGTCGCGCAAGCAACCGATCCCGCTCATCTCGCCGTCGCTGCTGTGCGGGACACTCAAGGGCATGCTCTCGTGCCTCAGCGCCGGCCGGCAGTGCTCATGCCACGGCGTCCCAATACTTGTCGACCTGTGCCTGAATCTCACTCAACATCGCTTCGTTTCGCCGCGGTTCGAACAGATGACCGAAGCGCCCTTGCAACTTCAGGTACTCCTCAACCGGCACCCGCGGGTGTGGGATGCGCGTGTGGACGACCTGGCCATCGGCGTACTCCTTGAGCGGCCACACCCCCGTTTTGACCGCCAGCCGGCCGATCTCGACGGCCAGCTCGGGATCGAAATCCCAGCCCGTAGGGCAGGGTGCGAGCGCGATCACGAGGCGCGGACCTTTGAGGCGAGCCGCCTTCTCGATCTTCTTCGCGAGATCGAGGGGCTCGGCGCCGACAACCGTCGCAACGTAGGTCGGCTTGTGAGCGGCCCAGATGGAGAACAGGTCCTTTTTGTATCCGGGATAACCGCGCGCGCTGGCGGTCGTGGCGGTCTTCGCTCCGTGAGGCGTGGCCCCGGACGCCTGCTGGCCGGTGTTGCCGTACCCCTCGTTGTCGTAACACAGATAGAGAAAATCGAGGTTGCGCTCGATCGCAGCCGAGGTCGCCGACAGGCCCATGCCGTAGGCGGAGCCGTCGCCGGTGAGCACCACAGCGGTCACGTCCTCCTCCGTCGGCAACCGGCCTTTCGCGATGAGGATGTCGAGCGCGTCGCGAACGCCCTGTGCGCCGGCTGGCGCCGAGGCCATCGACGTATACAGCCAGCCCGAGCGAAACGGCGTGAAGGGATAGACTGACAGCAGCGTCATGCAGCCGGCCGCGTTCACGAACACGGTCTTACGCCCTAGGATGTCGTATACCTCGTGCAGCGCGCCCAGCCCGCCGCAGCCGGCGCACATTGCCGTACCGGCGCCGAGCAGGTGAGTGGAAGGAAGATCCTTCATGCTGCGGATGGCGCCCTCGCTCATGTCCTGTCTCCGATCTCACGCCGTTCGCTGAGTGCAATGGCCTGCAGCTTCCCGATCTCGCGCATCTCGCCGCTGGTGTAGAGCAGGCGCGGCTCCGGTGCAACGCCTTCGCGCGCCGCATCGCGCGCCAGCTTCGCCATCTCGTAGAACTCCTCCGGACTCAGGTCGCGCCCGCCCAGCCCGCCGACGAAACCGAGCAGTACCGGCGCCCCGGCCTTGCCGTAGAGCACCGACGCGAGCTCGGAATACAGCACCCCGCCCTTGCCCATGGAAAGATTCTGGTCGACCACCACGGCTGCGTGGCGGCCGATCAGCAGCCGCTGCAGCGCCTCGGTTGGATAGGGACGCAGCAGGCGGGGCCGCACCAAACCGATTTTCCACCCCGACTCACGCAACCGGTCCACCGCGTCCTTCGCCTTGGTCGCGAACGCGCCGATCATGAAGAACACGATCTCGGCATCCTCGCAGCGATAGGCCTCGACCGCCGGGTGGCTGCGCCCGAACTCTTTCTCGAATGCGACGGCGATCTCCTCGTACACGGGCAGTGCCTGCAGAGACGCTAGATGGACCTCGTAGCGAAAGTAGGAATAGGCCGAGCCGCCGAGTACCGCAACCGCCTGGCTGATCGGCCGGCTGGCACGGAATTCGACGCCGTCAGCATCGAAAGCGGGTAGGAAACGCCGCACGGTCTCGGCCTCCGGGATCTCCACCGGCTCGCGCGTGAAAGATAGATAGAAACCGTCCAGGTTCACGATCACCGGCAGCCGCACACGCTCATGCTCCGCGAGCCGATACGCGATGAGAACGCTGTCCAACACCTCCTGACACGTGGCGCAATGAATCTGCAGGAATCCGCTGTCGCGGGCCGCGAGAATGTCGGTGTGGTCAGGCTCGAGCGTGATGGGCGAGGCGAGCGCCCGCGAGACGTTGGCCAGCACGAATGGCACCCGCCAGCCGGCCACGGTGTAGATCATCTCCATTGCGTACATCAGTCCCTGGCTCGATGTCGCGGTGAATACGCGCACGCCGGTAGCGGCAGCCGCCGCCGCCGCAGTGACCATGGAGTGCTCCGACTCGAGCGTGACCAATCTGCCTTGCGCGGCGCGGCTGTCGAACCACTGCGCGAGCGTCTCGATGATCTCGGTCTGCGGGGTGATCGGGAAGGCCGGAACGTAGTCCACTTCGGCTAGCCGTGCGCCCCAGGCCGCCGCGGCGTTCCCAGTGAGCAGCGAGCGGGTCATGACCGCTCCTGCGGCGCAGGCGCCGGGGTTTCGGGTACGGCGCGGATCGCGTGCGGGGGACACACGGCGACGCAGACCATGCAGCCCTTGCAGTGATCGTAGTCGATGCGCGGGGTATGGTCAGGGTCGACGCGAATTGCGTCGTCAGGACACAGCGTTCCACACACCCAGGAGCAGCGATTGCACAGCTCGTAGTCGATCACCGGACGGTGCGTGCGCCATGCACCGGTGTTGACTAGCTCGCTGGTCGCTGGCACGCGAATGTCGGGCGCGGAGACTTGCGCCTGCTCCAGGGGAACATCGATCCAAGATGGCGGCTGGCAGTCTTGCACCGCGATCTTGCCGCCCTCGCGGACCAGGCCCGCGTGCGCGGCCATTGCGTCGTAGGCGCCTAGCGCGCGATCCAGGTTGGTCGTAACGGCGGCCGCGCCGTACGCGGCGATCTCCCTGCGCACCGCCCGCGCCACGTTATCGCGCGCGACCGCGCCGGTCAGGCGGGCCGCCGCGCCCGCACAGCTCGCGCCGACCAACGGTGCAGCTGCAGCCTCGCTCGATCCGACATTGACCGGCAGCGCGAGCACGCGCCCTGCGAGCTTGAGCCGCTCCTGCCACTGTTCTGGAGGGTTGACGCTGTTGATCAGCATCACCGTGCGCGCGCTCACGCCCTGCAGTACCCCAGCCGCCGGCACCGGAATCAAGGTCTCGTCCGCCACGATCACCAGGTCGGGCCGGTCGATGATGCCGCGTTCGTGGATCGGCTCGCGGCCCGCGCGCACATAGGCGAAGATCGGCGCGCCCCTGCGCTCGGCCCCATAGCGCGGCGCATCCTGCACTTCGAACCCTTCCAGGAAGAATGCCGTGCCGAGCACCTGGCTGGCCGTCTTGATGCCCTGTCCACCGCGCCCATGGAAGCGGATGCGATACATGCCGTGACGGTGAAGGGTGATATCGCACGACGTGAAGCTTGGACGCACGTGTCGCTAGAGTGCGCGCCTCACGACATGCTCTCACATGATGGAAAACCTTCTCATGCGCATAGCCGCGTTCAGCCGCTGTGTGGCCAGCTCCAGCGCGGCCTCGCGCGGCAGCGTACGCGCTTTGAAGCGAGCCAGCACACCCTCGGTGTTGGCGCGAATCCTCTCGGCGATGACATCGAAGGCCGCCGCCTGCGTGGCACCGCGATATTCCATGGCGGCGCAGATCACGCCGCCCGCGTTAGCGATGAAATCCGGAACCACGAGCACGCCCCGCTCGTGCAGCGCTTTCTCGGCGCCCAGCGTGAACGGTATGTTGGCGCCCTGAACGATCAGTCTGGTCCTGAGCCGGTGCACATTGTCCTCGTGGATCACGTCGGGGCGCGCAGCGGGAATCCAGACGTCGCACTCCACGTCGACTATGTCGTCGCGTCCGAGCTTGGCGCCTTCGGGATAGTCGCATACTGTCTTGCCCGCATCCTTTAGCCGGGTCAGATGCGCGACGTCGATGCCCCGCGGGTTTTGCAGTGTGCCCCGGCTATCCGAGGCGCCCACCAGCACGGCGCCCTCCTCAGCCAGAAACCGCGCAGCGTGTTTTCCCACCGAACCGAAGCCCTGAACGGCCACGCGCGCGCCCTTAAGCTGAAGCCCGCAGTAACGCCCAGCGATCTCCGCCGCGTGACGGACGCCCCAGCCCGTCGCTCCGATCTCGTCCAACGGAATGCCGCCCATCGCCGCGGGCAAGCCCGTCGCACGTCCGATCTCGTCTTTGATCCAACCCATGCAGGTCTCGTCGGTACCCATGTCGGGTCCGAAGATATAGTCGTGCTCGTTGCGAACCGCGTGGGCGAAGGCGCGAACGAGCGCCTGCTTGCCTTCGGCTGGGAGCTTGGGGTCGCCGACCAGCACCGATTTGCCGCCGCCGTGCGCCAGGCCGGCAGCGGCGTTCTTCAGAGTCATAGCGCGCGCGAGCCGGAAGCACTCTTGCGCCGTCACATCCGGCGCCATGCGCAGTCCGCCGATGGAGGGTCCGCACGCGACGTTGTCCACCACGAGCACCGCCTTCAGCTCGAGACGGGGCTCGTGCACATGAACCACTTTGGCCGGCCCGAGCGCGTCCGAGAAGGTGAACGGGTTGGCCGCGTGGTATGTCATGCTACGCTCGCGAACGCGCTCCCACTGTGCCGAGACCAGCCGAGCTCTCCAGCGCCACGACGCCGATAGGAGCCTGCTCGTCCAGCGTTCCGCTCAATCCGGCTTGAGCGTGCGGCGCTTTGCCTTCTCGACTTTGGGCAGCGTGATCTCGAGAACGCCATCCTTGAAGCTCGCATTGGCCCGGTCCGGATCGACCTGGGCGGGAAGAGCGAGGGTGCGTGAGAAGGCGGCGCGCGAAATCTCGGAGCGATAGTATTCGCCCTTCTCCTCTTTCTCTTCGCGCTTCGTCTCGCCTTTGATGGTCACCGAATTGCCGGTAACGGAAACCTCGATGTCCTTTTTGTCGACGCCCGGCACCTCAGCGCGCAGCATCACTTCCTCGTCGCGCTCGATGAGGTCGACGCTGGGTATGCGCACCTCTGCCAGTTCGCTCGCCAAAGGGCGCTCCCAGCGCAGCCGCCGGCTGCGCGGAAACGTGCCTTCAAAGAACCGATCCATCATGCGCTCCATCTCTTCGAATGGTGTAATTGCTCTCACTGGCGTCATCTTCGCGGCTTCCTTGCCCTTCGATACGATGACTCCCGTCTTCGATTCCTCAGCCATGTTCATCCTCCAATCTGCACTCTTCATCTCCCCGCGCGTTCGAAATCGGCTGCGCGTTAGGTTTCACGTTACGCCGGAAATGTTGCGGGTGCATTGATCAGGATCAAGCCGATCCAACCTTCGATCCGATGTGATATTGGTTCGTGGTAAGTCCATGAGAATCCATCAGCTTTTGGTTCCGGATGCCCTCGGCAGCGTGCCAAGCGCTGGGTCGGGGTTGTCCGCCGCTGAAGCCGAGCGGCGACTGCGCGAGCATGGACCCCCTTAGCGCTTACTCCGATCCAGGCACTGGCAATCGACACGGGGACCGATTCGCTGACGGCGCTCGGACTTGGCGTCGAGCGCCCGGTGCCGCGAGTGGTGCGGCGCCCGCCAAGGCCGCAGAGCGAACGGTTGATGAACTAGCCACTGGCGCGTCGGGCCTATCCATTTCTCGGCGGGGCCGCTTTCTTCTTGGTTCTGCATGCGGGGGGTCGGCCTGCTTGAGCGCGATCATCGTTCTGCCGATCGTGAACGTGTTTCTGTGCCGCAGCGCGTCGCGCTCGGTATTCTCGACCGGCTTTTTGGGGAACCGGCTCATTTTGTGGGTTGTAGCGCGCGAGATCGTGCTGGTATTGGCGATCAACTACACGCCGCTTGGGAACCTGCTGCTCCGCACCTCGCCGCTTGGCGCACGCATCTGGCTATTCATCATTCCCTTTGCGGGCGCGATGCTGGCACTCGAGGAGCTGCGCAAGCGTCTTGCCAGGAACGCGGGGACCCGCGCGCCGCGCGTCTAGCGCACCCGGAGGAACGGATAGCGGCTCGACAGCTCGCGGGTGATCAGAGCCACGCCGCACTGGTCGTTCACGGTCTCGGCCGCGAGGATGTAATCGGGGTGCTCGAAATCGGTCTCGAGCCGCACGCCACGGGCTTGTAGCAGCTTCCAGGCGTAATCGGCGACCGCCCGCTCGATTTCCTGCGTCGGGATCTTTCCCGCCAGGCCGCGGCGCTCGAGGCGCACGCAGAAGCTACCGCTCTGAATGCGGTCGAGGAGCGGAGCGGATGCGCTTTCCAGCTTGCCGGCGAGCGTGTCGGGTGTGAACGTGAAGGTGCGCTCGACGGGGATCACGCGAGCGACCATGTCGGCCCAGGGCTCGGCACGCATGCGGGCGGCGAGGACGCCTTCCAGGACCGGGGCCACGTCCTCGACTTTGCCGGTGCAGACGTCCTTGAACGGGGTGGGCGCGAACCATCCCAGGTGGCCGAGGTTGCGCAGCACCTCGCGCAGGTGGCCGGCACCAGGAACGATCGTTACGACGAGGTTCCAGTCCTTCATGGGTTCGCCCTGCCCGGGACAATTCGTTGTGGGCAAGCGTCTGCTGGAGGCGTTAGGGCAGAATGATGCCATGATCCTCAACCGGTTCAGCTTCGGCGGCGCAGCTGCGATCGTCACCAGCATGGCTCTGATCATCGGTCTGGATGCGGCCACGATGACCAAGCCGGCCATCATCGGCGGGCTGCTCATCGTTGCGGTCGCCGACAACCTGACCGACTCCTTGAGCATTCATATCTATCAGGAATCGGAACGCCTTGAAGGCCACGAGGCCTTCATTGCGACCTTGACCAACTTCGTAGCGAGGCTGCTCGTGTCGCTGAGCTTCGTCCTCCTCGTCGTGCTTCTGCCCATGCGCGAAGCCGTTGCTGCCGCTCTCGCTTGGGGCCTGTTGCTGCTTTGCGCTCTTACATATCTGCTCGCGCGCGAGAGACAAGTCGGGGTTGTCTCGGAGATCGGCAAGCACATTGCCGTCGCCCTCGTCGTGATTTTGGCGAGCAGGGCGATCGGAAGGTGGATTCTGGCTGCTACGACGTAGAGACACATGAGTAAACTGCCACCGTGACAAGCCCGCGGCTCATTCACTCTCTCGCGGTTAGTTGCCAGCGATGACGTCGCTGCCCCGCGGTCGCGCTGGTCCCGCGGCGCCCAGGCGAGTGCTGATCCTCGGCGCCGCGGGCCGCGATTTTCACAACTTCAACGTGGTCTTCCGCGATGATCCGGCGTCGATCGTGGTGGGCTTCACGGCAACCCAGATACCCGGCATCGCAGGTCGGCGCTATCCAGCCGCGCTCGCCGGCCCGCGCTATCCGGATGGAATCCCGATAGACGACGAGGCAGAACTCGAAGCGTTGTGCCGAAGTCGCGATGTGGACGAAGTCGTGTTCGCCTACAGCGATGTCCCGCACGAGCATGTGATGCATCTCGCCTCGCGTGCGCTCGCGGTCGGCGCCGATTTCGTGCTGCTCGGACCACAGCGGACAATGCTGCCATCGCAGCGTCCCGTCATCGCTATCACGGCGGTACGCACAGGTTGCGGCAAATCTCAGATTGCCCGCTGGCTGTCGCGCCATCTGCGCGACCGTGGACTGCGAGCCGCGGTGCTACGGCATCCGATGCCGTACGGTGATCTTGCAGGCGAACGGGTACAACGATTCGCCTCGCTCGCCGATCTAGACACGGCGCGCTGCAGCGCCGAGGAGCTCGAGGAATACGAACCTCACATCGGCTTCGGCAACATCGTGTTCGCCGGTGTCGACTATGCTGTGATCCTGGAAGCGGCGCAGGCCGAAGCGGACATCATCGTTTGGGACGGCGGTAACAACGACTTCCCTTTCATCCGACCGGACTTGCATATCGTTGTGGTGGATGCGCTGCGTCCGTCGCAGATCGCCACACATCATCCGGGAGAGGCGGTCGCGCGGATGGCCGACGTCGCTGTGATCAATAAAGTGGATGTCGCACCGGCTGCCGACGTCGAGGAAGCCATCGAGCGATTTCGGGAAGTCAATCCACGCGCGGCCATTCTGCGAGCGGCGTCGCCGGTTCAACTAAGCGATGCGGCTGCTGTGCGGGGACGGCGTGTTCTTGTCGTAGAAGACGGCCCCACGACCACGCATGGCGGTATGCCATTCGGCGCCGGATACGTGGCGGCCAACGCTGCGGGCGTCGCAGCTATCGTCGACCCGCGTAAGACCGCGGTCGGACCGATCAAGGCTGTGTTCGACCGCTATCCTCACATCGGGCTCGTGTTACCCGCCGTCGGCTACCACGCGGAGGACCTGCAAGCGCTTGCGGCGACCATCAACGAGGCGGATGCCGACCTCGTGGTTGCCGCGACCCCGTTGGATCTGGCGCGTCTGATCGCTATCAACAAGCCCGTGGTGCGCGCTCGCTACGAATTTGCCGACGCGGGCGAACCCACGCTTGGCTCTATCGTGGACAACTTTTTGGCTCGGTAGTGAGTGAGCGCAACGGCGACGTGCCCCGGTTGTTCCAGGTCAAGGACGATCGCAGAGCCCGCTGCTATTTTGGTTCCCATCGGGGTGCGAGATGCCGAAGTGTTGCTAAATGCTAACGTTGGGAGCAGTGCTGATGCCGAGCCTGGCCGTGGCTGACGACCATGCTGTGTTGCTGATTCAGAACCTGACTCGCCGGTTCGGCAGTCTCGCGGCGGTGGATGGACTGAATCTGTCTGTGCCGCCCGGTGAGATCTTCGGGCTGCTGGGGCGCAACGGGGCGGGCAAGACTACGCTAATCAAGATGCTGACCACGCTGCTGCCTCCGACTGCGGGCAGCGCACGCATCGCCGGCTTCGATCTGGTTACGCAGGCCTCTTCAGTCAGGCGCGTGATCGGCTACGTGCCGCAGGCCCTGTCGGCCGACGGCGAGCTGACCGGCTACGAGAATCTGCTCGTGTTCTGCAAGCTGTTCGACGTGCCGCGTCGGGAACGGGCAAAGCGCATCGGTGAAGCGCTCGAGTTCATGGGCTTGACCGATGCTGCTGACCACTTGGTGAAGTCCTACTCGGGTGGGATGATCCGCCGCCTGGAGATCGCCCAATCCACGCTTCACCGGCCGCACGTGCTGTTCCTGGACGAGCCCACAGTCGGATTGGACCCGCTCGCAAGGCACGCGGTATGGGAGCACGTCGAGGGCCTCAAAGCCCGGTACGGCAGCACCATCGTCCTGAGCACGCACTACATGGAAGAGGCGGATCGGTTGTGCGAGCGCGTCGCGATTCTCAATCACGGCCGCCTGGTTGCCTTGGGAGCGCCCACGGAGCTCAGGGCGCAACAAGGCCCGGAAGCGACCTTGGACGACGTGTTCGCGCACTACACCGGTGACTTGCAAGAGGAGGCTGAGCGCTATGTCGACATCTCCAGAGCGCGGCGCACCGCCGGCCGCCTCGGCTGACTCCGGACCGCCAGGGCAGCCGCCGTGGGGAGCGAGGATCGCCGCCTCGTTCGCCAAGACATTTGCGATCGCAGACCTGGAAGTGCGCAAGCTGAGGCACGATCCGACGGAGCTCGCGACGCGTGCCATCCAACCGGTGCTCTGGCTCGTGGTGTTCGGGCAGGTGATCAGCCGAGGCCACGTTGTGGCGACCGGCGACTTGCCTTACCTCGACTTCCTAGTGCCGGGCATCCTCGCGCAAAGCGTGTTGTTCATTGCGATCTTCAATGGCATCTCCATCATCTGGGAGCGCGACCTGGGGATCGTGCACAAATTTCTCGCGAGCCCGACGCCGCGCACTGCCCTGGTGCTGGGCAAGGCTCTCGGCGGAGGCATGCGTGCGGTGACTCAAGCCGTCGTAGTCGCGGTGCTCGCGTTGCTGCTAGGCGTGCACTTGCGCTGGAATCCGACGGCGCTCGCCGGCGTCATCGTATTCGTCGTCCTCGGAGCGGCGGTGTTTTCCACCTTTTCCCTGATCGTGGCTTGCCTGGTGAAGACGCGCGAACGCTTCATGGGCGTCGGACAGGTCCTGACGATGCCATTGTTCTTCGCGAGCAACGCGATCTATCCGATCTCCATGATGCCTGGCTGGCTGCAGACGATCTCCCGGCTCAATCCGCTGACTTACCAGGTCGATGCGCTGCGGCACCTGCTTCTGCCCAGCGTGGGCGTGGTTCCGATCGGAATCGAAGTGGACTTGGCGGTGTTGCTGGTGGCGCTCGCGGTGCTGACCGCGATCAGCGCCCGCTTGTATCCGAACATTGTTACGTGATCCAGTGCCTGTGTACACGTGGCACGGACTACGCAGAGCGGTCGGCCTCGCCCGAGAGCGACATGACCTGGGCTCGCGCCTGGTCCCGCAATTCGATCGCGTCGGAAAATTCGCCGCCGGACGGCGGCATGGGAGCGCCGATGACGACCGCGGCGGCGCCGTGGCGCGGGAACCACGAAACATCGCGCAGGATGGAGCGCGCACCGCGAATGCCGACAGGCACGACCGGGAGGCCGGTGCGGGCCGCCACCAGAAATGCTCCCAGGCGAAATGCGCGCAGGCCCGGCTGGCGGTCGAACGTGCCCTCAGGAAAGAACACCGGCGAGGCGCCGCTGCGTGCCGCCTGCTCCACTCGCTCGACATCTTCTACGCCTTGCTTGGCGTCGAACCGCTCGACGAAAGCGGCGCCGACACCCTCTAGGAACAGCCGCGTGATGAAGTGCCCCACAAACTCGCGCTTGGCCACGAACACGTAACGGTTCTCGGGGGGAAGCGCCACTCCGAGGAGGATGAAATCCACGTAACTCGCATGGTTGGCTGCGAGCACGTGCGCGGTTCTCGGCAGGTTCTCCACCCCGGCCACGCTCACGCGAATGCGTGTCATCCAGATCAGCAGCTTGGCGGCGCGGTGGCACACTGCGCGCGCGAAGCGGGGTCGGCGCGCGGCGGCGACCACCACCCACACCGGCAGCGCAAGCGCGAACAGCACCGTCCACGCATAGACCGCGTATAAGACGGCCGCGACCGCCCGCAGGCTGCGGCGCAGCTCGGGCAGCAGGGCGCTCAAAGCCAGCCGCACGAACTGCAGCCAGACGGGTAACGGACGCATGCGTGCTCTGCCGCGTTCGTAGTACTCGCGGCTCGCTGCGCGCCTGATTTTGCCGCTGGATGTCTTGAGCACGGTGTGGGGCGGCGCCAGCACAATGTCGTCGGCGGCCAAGCCGAGCACATTCAGGGCGGCGGCGTTGATCTCGCGCGTGAGACGCGCGTGCACCTGTGCATCGGTGCTTCGCGTTTCCGCTAGCACCACGACGCGCTCGGTGCCGCTCACGGGATCGGGCGTACCGAAAACGGCCACACAGCCGCGCCGGACGCCTGGAATATTTCCTACCGCCTCCTCAAGGTCGTACGGGTGAATGTTGCGGCCACCTCGGATGATAATGTCCTTGACGCGGCCGGTGACGTAGATCTCGCCTTGTGCGACGTAGCCGAAGTCGCCCGAATCGAGCCAGTCGCCATGGAACAGCCTGCGCGTGTGCTCCGGGTTATGGAAATAACCGCTGGTGGCGGACGGACCTTTGAATTCGAGGCGGCCCTCGACGCGATCGCCGACTTCCCGGCCAGTGCCGTCGACGATCCGCACTTCGTGTCCGGGCAGCGGCCGGCCGCAGGACACCACGCGCAGCACGCGGGACTCGCCCGTCTCGGCCGGCACCGCGTTGCCGGAGCGCATCAGCGGATCGCGCTTGATCGTGTCGATCAGCGCGCCGCGCTTCAGCGGCGGAAAGGTGACGCCGACCGCGCACTCCGCCAGACCGTATACGGGCATGATCGCTTCGCGCCGCAGACCGTAGGCCGCGAAGCGGTTTGCGAACTGCTCTATGGTATCGGCGCTCACTGGCTCGGCGCCGTTGAACGCGACGCGCCAGCTGGAAAGATCCAGTCCTTGAAGCTCTTGGTCCTGAAGCCTGCGCGCGCACAGGTCGAACGCAAAGTTCGGGGCGCCCGACAGCGTTGCACGATGGCGATGAATGGCCCACAACCAGCGGCTGGGCTGTGCCAGGAACGCGAGCGGCGACATCAGCGCGAGCGGCAGCCCGTAGTAGAGACTGCCCAGCCAGGCGCCGATCAACCCCATGTCGTGATACAGCGGGAGCCAGCTCACCACGACATCCTCGCCTCCCGCCTGAAGCGCGGTGCCCATGGCGCGCACATTCGCCAGGAGATTGGCGTGTGTCAGGCAGACGCCCTTCGGGTTGCCGGTGCTGCCCGACGTGTACTGAAGGAGCGCGAGGTCCGACGCGGAGCGCGCGATCTGATGCGCCGCCGACGAAACGGCCGCCAATTCTTCGGGGGTGACTACGGCGTGTAAAGACTCGGCTTGCGCGCGCAGCAGCAGAGAAACGGGCTTGGCCTCGGCAACGGCGATGAGCAGTCGCGCCTGACTGTTAGCCAGGATGCCGGCATGGCGGCGTAGGTGGTCCTCGATCTGCGACAGGCGTGCGGGTGGGTAAATCGGCGCGGGGATCCCGCCTGCCATGAGGGTGCCGAAGAAGCTGAACAGGTAGTCCTTGCCCGTCGGCAGCATGATGGCGACCCGGTCGCCCGGCTCGAGGCGGCGAGCGGCAAGCCCAGCCGCCACGGACAGGGCGCCGTCCTTGAGAGCGCGGTAGGAGATGTCCTCGGTGGCGTCGCCTTCGCCGTACAACTGTATATGCAGCTTCCCCGGGTGCGTAGTCACATGCCACTCGAGCGCCTCGACCAGAGTTTGAGCCTCAAACGGAGAAGCGCTCGCACCTTGGGTAAGAGGGCGCGGCTCGCGACGCCCAGGCGGAGAGGCAGGGGAAGCCCGTTGTATGAAGGCCAACAGATCGCGCGGGGTCTCCGCCCCGTACAACGCCTGGTCCGAAAGCGCAACGCCGAACTCGCGCCCGACTCGCAGGAGCAACTCGACGCGCGAAAGGCTGTCGAATCCCAGCTCTCGGTCCAAGTTCGCGTCGAGCGTGACCCGCGGCGCAGCGCGCGGATGCAGCTCGTCAGCGAGACCGGCGACGATCCGCAGCAGCTGTTCCTGTAGGTTTTCTTCGGCCACGGGCTGCGCAGAGGTCCGTGGCAGCGCGCAGACAACCCCGGCGCAGCAGGCGGGCCTGTCCGGAATGCTTGTGCGTGGCGGTGCTCAGCCGAACCGGTGCTTGCCAAGGCTCACGCGCTTGGCCTGCGGACCTTCCTGTGCCATCTCCTCGATGAACTGGACTTCGGCTCCGACGGCAAGGTGCTCGAAAGAAGCTCCCGCCAGGTTTTCTCGCGCGAAGTACAGCTCGCGCCCGTCCGCCGTCTCGATAAAGCCGTGTCCCTCTTCCGGGAACAGCCGTTTGATCCGACCATGCGATGCAGGTGCGTGTGCTTTGGTGTCGCCGCGCTGCAGCCGGATGTGTTCCTCGAGTTGACGCTTAGCCGCGTCGAATGCGTCGCGCAGGGCCACGTAGACGTCCTCCGCATGCTTGCGGTTCACCACCACCTCGCCGCGACCCGGTACCCGCACTTCGATGCGCACCTCGAATTCAGCGCCTTGCTGGCGGTGGCGATGCGGTTGTTCCACGGTCACGTGACACGCGGTCATTCGTGGGTAGAACTCCTCGAGCTTGGCCGCCTTGTCGCGAATGTGGCTGTCGAGTGCGGCCGAATGCTCCATGCTATGGATGGTGATCTGCAACGGCTTCTGCATACTTGTGCTCCTCTACGGGTTGCGCAAGCAGTATCAGGCCGCGCCGCACCGTTTCGATTGATCTCGGTCAAGGATCCGCCAGCAACGGATCTCACATCCGATGCAGTCTTGATCCAACGCAAAACGGCCCTGCCTGGCCGGATAGATATTACGCGCTATGCCGCTCTTCTTCGACTCGCGTACCGACGCGGCCAGGCAGCTTGCCCGTGCGCTCGGCAGATACCGCGGGCGCAATCCGCTGGTGCTGGCAATCCCGCGCGGAGCGGTAGGAATGGGCCGCGTGCTCGCCGATGACCTCGGCGGCGAGCTTGACGTCGTGCTCGTGCGCAAGCTGCGCTCACCCCTCAGCCCAGAGTTTGCGGTCGGTTCGATCGACGAGAACGGCTGGACTTATGTCGCTCCACACGCGGCCAGCGCCGGCGCTCAGGTCGAATATCTGCGCAAGGAGGAGCAGGCGCAGCTCGAAGTCCTGCGCAAGCGGCGCGCGCAGTACACGCCCACACGGCCGCCGATCGAAGTCAAGGGCCGCATTGTGATCGTCGTCGACGATGGGCTGGCGACCGGAGCGACCATGATCGCGGCGCTGCACGCCGCTCGCGCGAAGCAGCCCGAGCGCCTGATCTGCGCGGTGCCGGTAGCGGCGCCGGACAGTCTGGAGCGCGTCAGGCCCTACGCGGATGAGATGGTCTATCTGGATGCGCCCGACCCGTTTTTCGCGGTCGGACGCTTCTACCGGGACTTTCCACAGGTCGAGGACGATGAGGTCATCGCGCTGCTCGCGCAGGATGCGAAGTCACATACCAGCACGCGTTGAGCGACGTACTGGGTTTGGAGGCTTCACGGGCGGGCGTTGCCAGATCAGCACACCATCGCGATAAACCTCGCGCACGCGGTGAAACGGGACGTCGTGCACAGATCCATCCTGCTCGATTGCAGAGAACGAGAAGCGGTTGCCTGGTTCAATGTGGATGCGCGCGAGCGGCACGCTGATGATTCCGCGCTGAATCCGGTCGTGATAGCCGAGCGTGAAACCGCCCCGTCCGAACTCGGAGTCCCAGCGAATCCGGTCGAGAAGTGAACGGATCGTGATCATTCACGCCCGCCGGGAACGGCCGGGGGCTTTCGATCGGTTTCCGCCGCGCGCTTACAGCCGGTCCGCAAGTCGCAGCTCGCTAACCTTGCGTCGGAGCCTGCGGCCGCGGGCTGGCCTTATCCTCATCAGACATGGCCGGCTTGAACAAATGCGCGAACGGGCAGAGATCGATCTTGCAACCGTGCCGCACTGCGCATTCTTCAGCCGTTTGATCCAGCTCGATGTACTGCTTGCAGGAGGCACAATACTGCAGCGGTGAATCGTACATAATCTCCTCCCGAGACGTAAACACATGATACGCCCGGATGAGGCGGGGGGATTGACAGAGATCAAACCACGCCTAAGCCGGCCAACCGCTCAGGCAGATCTGTCACTTGAGCGCGACAGCGGATTGCCCGCGGTCCACTTCCTCGGCGAGCGCTTTGAGAGAGTTCGAGACTGTGACCGGATACAGTGGCGCCGGCTCCAGGGAGCACAAAGCTTCGGGCAGCCTCGCAAGCTGCTCGCGCGCCCGGGTGCGAGCCTGTTCCAGCGTTTCCAGACCAGGGAGGCGGCGCCCGCCGCGCATGACGGGTTTCAGCAGCGCTTCACCTGGGTGCGGGTCCCGGTCTAGCGTGAGCACGTCCCCCGACATGCGCTCGTCGCCGCCATACCTGCGATATACCTGTTTGCGGCCGGGCCAGGTTGCCTTCCCTTCGGAACGCTTGCGCCGCGGGCGGCCAGCGTATTCCTGCAGCTTGTAGGCGCAGTCGAAGGTGGGTACGTCGTACGAAGTGTCCATCCCGCTGCCGATGCCGAAGCCGTCGATCGGCGCCTGTTTGATCCGCAGCAGGTCGCGCAGCGCGAATTCATCGATGCCGCCGCTCGCGAAGATTTTCACCTCCGGCAGGCCCCCGTCGTCGAAAATGCGGCGCACTTTGCGTGCGTGCTCGGCGAGATCGCCGCTATCCAGGCGCACCGCGCGGATCTTGATTCCATCGCGAGTCAGCTTGGGCGCCAGCTTGACTATCTTGTGCGCAGCCGCTTCCGTGTCGTAGGTGTCGATCAGGAACGTGATGTTGTCCGGATGGCTGCGGGCGAAGTTCTCGAAAGCCTCGCTTTCGCTCTCGTGCGCCTGGATGAACGAGTGCGCCATCGTGCCGAAGATGGGCACGCCATACATCGTCCCTGCCAGGACAGTGGCGGTGCCCGACATGCCCGCGAGGTAGGTTGCGCGCGCCGCCAGGAGACCGGCCTCCGCGCCATGGGCTCGGCGCAGCCCGAAATCGACGAGCAGCTTGTCTGGTGCCTGAATGACCGCCCGCGCCGCCTTGCTGGCGATCATCGTCTGAAAGTGCATCAAGTTCATCAGGCGCGTCTCGACCAGCTGCGCCTCGGGTAGCGGGGCAACTACGCGGATGATGGGTTCGCTTGCAAACAGCACCGTCCCCTCCGGCATCGCATCCACATCGCCGGTGAAGCGTAGCTCTGCGAGCTGGTCGATGAACTTGGGGGTGAAGTGGTTCTGGCGCGCCAGCCATTCCAGCTCATCGGGCTGGAAGCGAAGCCCCTCGAGGAACTCGACCACCTGCTCGAGGCCGGCGGCGAGCAGGAAGTTGCGCTGCTGCGGCGGCAGACGGCGAAAGAACAGCTCGAACACCGCCGTGTCGGTCATGCCACGCTCGTAATACGTCTGGAGCATGGTGAGCTGATACAGATCGGTGAGCAGTGCGCTCGCACCTGGGTCGCGGGGACGCTGGCCTTCCATCGCACAAGTCTCTCTGAGTGCGTGCAGATCGATTGATCATAGCATGACGCCGCACGGCACCCGCCTTCATCCAACCACGGCCACCGGGCACCGGACCCGCCGCAGCAGCGCGCGAAACGCGCGCCGCTCGCTCGGGAATGCGTTGGTGCTCAGCACCAGCAAATCGCAGGCCGTGTCACGCGCGACCTCGCTCAGAGTGTCGATGCTCGTGTCGGCCAGCCGCAGGCACTTCGTATCGCCTCGCAAGCCAGGGAGGCTCTTCGCCACCTTCTCCGCGAGCGGCCCGAGAGGCGTCTCTTCCTTGCTCACGATGGCGACGGAAAGAGCTGCGCCCGACGTTAGCGACAAGCGCTGAGCGGCGTTTGCCGCACGCATCCCTGCCGGCGTCGAATCGAGGATCGTGAGGATTCGGCGCGGGGGCGTCGCACCGGCTGCTCCATGCGGAGTGATGTGAGCCTTACGAGGCGCCGGAGCGAAAACCGCTGCTGCGGTTTCGGACAACTCGGCCAGCACGCGTTCCAGCAGATCGCCCCGCTCGACGCGGAAGGACCAGGGCAGGTCCAGCTCGGCGGCGAGACTGGATAAGATGCCTCGAACCTGCTCCGCCTGTACGCGCAGGGAGCGCTCCACGTCGGTCAATTCGATCGAGCGCACCGCTCCCGACGCCGCGCCGACCTCGCGCGCGATAGGCAATGCCGCCAGGCGCAGCAGATCCAGACTCTCCACGAACAGCCCGACGAGCTCGAGTCTCAAGGATCGTGCAAGCTCGCGCGCGGCCGCGACCGCCGGTTGCTCGGTCAAGGTTGGCGGCTCTATCGCCACCAGGATGCGTCGTAACGCGACCTCGCTGCGCGGATCGCTCATGGCGTTTTCGATGATGTCGGTCCTCTACCCGGTTTTCCGACCGTCTTTAGCTTCGTATCTCGACCTGCATACTCCAGGCGGATGCGCGAGAACTCGAGGAGGCGCGCGGCAACGAGAGCGTTCACGGTGCCATCGGGGTAATTGCATTCTGCATCCTTGGCGCCCGCTGCGGTCTGCGTCAGCAACTCGATCGCCTGGTCGATCGTGTCGACGGCGTAGATGTGGAAGCGGCCGGCCGCGGCAGCTTCAACGACATCCTTCTTCAGCATCAGATGGGAGATGTTGGTCGACGGGATGATCACGCCCTGAGTGCCGCTCAGCCCACGCGCGCTGCAGATGTCGAAGAAGCCCTCGATCTTTTCGTTGAGCCCACCGACCGGCTGGACCTGCCCGTGCTGGTTCACCGATCCCGTCACCGCCAAGGATTGCTGCACGGGCAGTTGCGCGAGCGATGACAGCAGAGCGCATAGCTCAGCCACCGACGCGCTGTCGCCCTCCACCTCGCCGTAGGTCTGCTCGAACACCAAACTGGCGGACAGTGCGTTGGGAAAGTCGCTCGAATAGCGCGACGCTAGAAACGAGGAGAGGATCAACACACCCTTGGAGTGAATGGGGCCGCCCATCTTGACTTCGCGCTGGATGTCCATCACTTCGCCGTCGCCGATGCGAGTGGTGGCGGTGATGCGAGTGGGATGGCCGAAACTGTAGCCGCCTATGAAACTGACCGACAGACCGTTGACCTGCCCGATCGCGCTGCCGCTGGTGTCGATGAGCAGCTCACCGCGGAGAATGGCCTCTTGTATCTTCTCGCGCACACGGCTCACGCGGCGTTCCTGCTGTTCGAGTGCGCGTTGCACCGAGGCGGCATCAACGCGCTGTCCACCAGCCTGCCTCACGCCCTGCTCTGCCTCGCGCAACAGGTCCACAAGCCCTTCGAGGTGTGCCGACAGATGGGCCGAGTCCGGGGCTCGACGCGCGCTGTGCTCGATAACTCGTGCCACTGCCCCGCGGTCGAACGGCATCAGCTTCTCTCTCCGCGCGAGCGTGGCGATCATACGCGCCAGCAGGGCCTCGGTTTCATGTCCACGCGGCAACTCGTCCTCGAAGTCGGCGGCGATCTTGAACAGCTCGCCGAATTCGGGATCGAGCGCAAGCAGAAGGTAGTAGACGAAGCGCTCGCCGAACAACACCACCTTGAGCTGCAGAGGAATCGGTTCGGGCTCCAGCGCTACGGTGCTGATCAGGCCGTAGGTCTGCCCCAACGATTCGGTTTTGAGCTCCCCGCTCGCGAGCGCGCGCTTCAGGCCGTCCCAGGCGAACGGTTGCGACAGCAGCTTATAAGCATCCAGCAACAAATAGCCGCCGTTGGCACGATGCAGGGCGCCTGGTTTGATGAGGGCAAAATCGGTTGCCAGCATGCCGAAGCGTGCTACGTGTTCGATTCGGCCGAGCAGGTTTTGATAGGTCGGATATTCCTCGCGCACTATCGGTGCGCCGCCGTCGCTAGTGCGTTGGTCGCCGATGATAACGTTCACCTCGTAGCGCCGGAAGGACGCAGGTTCGCCGGCGGGCAGACCCAGGGCATTCGTGTCACTTTCGGGGACACGGCGAAAGTCGTCGATGTTCTCGAGCACGTCCGCTTGCACTGCATCCAGGTACTGCAGCACTTCTGCGAGACCGGAGTAACGGGCCTTGATCTCCTCGGTCTGGGCGCCCACAGTCAGCAGCGTCATCTCCCGGTTAAGCTGCTTCAGCCGGTTGCGCCGCTCCTTCTGCAGCTGCTGCACCTGGCGCACCGCCTTCTGCAGCGTCACCTGCAGCTCCTCCATCTTGAGCTGGATCCGCTGACGGGTGTCGTCCGGCAGCTGTGCGAAGTCTTCCGGTGAGATCACCTCGCCATTGCGTACCGGCGCGAGCGAAAACCCGGCCGGAGTGTGCAGCAGGCCGATATTGTCTTTCGCGGCCTCTTCGCCGAGCTGCTGGAAGATCTTCTCGCCGCGCTCGTTGATCTCGGCGTCGATCTGCTCGGCGCGCGTGCGGTACTCCTCGCTCTCGAATATCGCAGGGATGGACGCGCGCAGCTCCTCCACGAACTGGCGCAGCTCCTGACGCAGCTTGATGCCTTCGCCGGGCGGAAGCCGCAGCGCGCGTGGACGGTGAGGATGCTCGAAGTTATTGACGTAAACCCAGTCCGGCGGGGTCGGCTCGCGCGCCGCGCGCACCTCCAGCAGCTCGAGTGCCAGGCCGTGCTTTCCGAGCCCGGCGGGTCCGAGGATGAAGACGTTGTAACCCTTGGCTCGCATCGCGACGCCGAGGTCTATGGCTTCCCGCGCCCGCTGCTGGCCGAAAATTCCCTCGAGGGGCTCGAGGTCTTCGGTCGTGTCGAACGGCAGGCGGCTCAAGTCGCTGTGACGGTAGAGCGATTCGGGCGGCAGTGGGTGCCGAGCCGGCATGATTGTCGGAATGCTGGTTTATCAAGAGCGTGGCACAGACAATGCGGCCGCTGCCTGGTACGCGCAAGTCAGAATACGTGGCACTATGACGCGACGGCTTGCGCCAGGTCAAACCGCGGTGTGGAAGATTTTCTATCCTTTGCTGGTGGCGCTGCGCTCTTCGATCATGCCCGACCCTCTGCCGCGCTGGGAGCACTTCGAGCACGACGCCGACGTCGGCGTGCGCGGTTGGGGCCAGACACGCGCGCAGGCCTTCGAGCAGGCCGCGTTGGCCATGACCGGGGTCATCACCGACCCTGCGCTGGTACGGCCGCTCGCTCGCGTCGAGGTGAGGCTGCGGGACGACGATGCAGAGCTGTTGCTGACCGACTGGTTGAATGCCCTGGTCTACGAGATGGGCACGCGGCGCATGCTGTTCGGCCGCTTCAGCGTGCGCATCGACGACCGCGGGCTAGTGGCGGTAGCCGAAGGCGAGCCGTTGGACATCGAGCGCCATCGCCCCGCCGTCGAGGTCAAGGGCGCCACCCTGACCGAGCTCAAGGTCGCGCAGCAAGCCAACGGCGCCTGGGTGGCGCAGTGCGTGGTGGACGTGTGAAGGGCGTAGAGCGAATTAACCACGGAGACACAGAGAGCACGGAGGAAAGCGAACCAAGAATTCTTTGCCAAGAGCCCGACCGTGGAGCCGAAGCGCCTGGAATCTCATTCCATCGGTTGCTCTGAATCTTGTTTGGTATGGTTTTCTCTGTGCTCTCCGTGTCTCCGTGGTTCAATCGGTTTTTGAGGTGGGCGTGGATCTCAGCAAGCTGGTCAGAGTGAGCTCCTACGAATGGCGCATCGAGCCGCATGGCGCGATGCGTGTGCCCGGCGTCATCTTCGCCGACCAGGACCTGATCGAGGCGATGGACGACAAGGTGTACCAGCAGGTGCGCAACGTTGCTGCTTTGTCCGGCATCGTGAAAGCGTCCTACGCGATGCCCGATGCGCACTGGGGCTATGGCTTTCCCATCGGCGGAGTGGCGGCGTTCGATCCGGACGTGGGCGGCGTGGTGTCGGCGGGCGGTGTCGGCTTCGACATCTCCTGCGGCGTGCGCACTCTGCACACCGGACTCACGCGCGCTGACATCGAAGGGGTGAAAGAGCGGCTTGCCGACACGCTGTTCGCCCAGATCCCCGCGGGTGTCGGGAGTACCGGCGCGATCCGCTTGAGCGGCGCAGACATGGCCGCGATGCTGCGCGGCGGAGCCCAGTGGGCGATCGAGCGCGGCTGGGGATTGCAGGAGGACCTGGAGCGGATAGAGGAGCACGGGCGTATGGCCGGCGCGGATCCTGCGCAGGTTTCGGAGCAGGCCAAGCGGCGTCAACGCGACGAAATGGGGACGCTCGGCTCGGGCAACCACTACCTCGAGGTGCAGGAGGTGGAGCAGATTTACGATGGCGGGCTCGCGAGCGCATTCGGCCTCGAGCTTGGCGATGTCGTGATCAGCATCCATTGTGGCTCGCGCGGGCTGGGCCACCAGATCGGCACCGAGTTTCTCAAGCAGATGGTGCTGGATGCGAAAGCGCGCGGCTTCGCATTGCCAGACCGCGAGCTGGCCTGTGCGCCGATCAACTCGGAGCTGGGACGCAGCTACCTGGGCGCGATGCGCTCCGGCATCAACTGCGCGCTCGCCAACCGGCAGATCCTCACGCACCTCACACGCGCCGTGTTCCGCGAAGTCTTGCCGCAGGCGCGCTTGACGTTGCTGTACGACGTGTCGCACAACACCTGCAAAGTGGAAACGCACGAGGTGGCCGGCCAACCGCAGGAGCTCTTCGTGCATCGCAAGGGCGCCACGCGCGCCCTCGGTCCGGACCATCCCGATCTGCCCGACGCGCTGCGCGCCGCGGGCCAGCCGGTTCTGATCGGAGGCAGCATGGGGACCGGCTCCTACGTGTTGTCCGGGACAGCGCGCAGCGAACAGCAGGCCTTCAGCTCTGCATGCCATGGTGCGGGACGCGCGATGAGCCGGAGCGAAGCGCTGCGCCGCTTCAAGGGCCGGAGCGTAGCGGATGACCTTGCCGCCCGCGGCATCCTGATTCGCAGCCCTTCCATGCGTGGCGTGGCCGAGGAAGCGCCCGGCGCTTATAAGGACGTGAGCGCTGTGGTGGAAGCGGCGGACCGTGCCGGTCTCGCGCGGATAGTGGCGCGGCTGACGCCTATGGTTTGCGTCAAAGGCTGAGTGATACGCCTGAGAACTACTGCGTATCGGTGGCGCGCGGTCGACTGATGAGCGTGGCGCCGCCGTCGACGACAAGGGTGTGTCCGGTGATGAACCGGGCATGGCTAGAGAGCAGAAAGCGAACGGCGTGGCCCACATCCCACCCGTTCCCCTCCATGCCGAGCACCGATGCCTGCCGGCGCCGTTCGCGCGCAGCCGCGCTCATGCCTTCGGCGGCGACCATGGGGGTATAGACAGGGCCCGGCGCGACGCAATTGACCCGGATTCCTTGCGGCCCATGGTCCACCGCCATGGCTCTGGTGAGTGCAATCACCGCGCCCTTGGATGTGGAGTACGCCGTCATCCCGCGCGGGCGCAGCGCGGCTATGGACGCGACGTTTACGATCGCGCCGGCTCCGGCTGTCTTGATCATGGCCGGGATCGCGTGCTTGGCGGCGAGGAACATGCTGTCCACGTTGACCTGCATGACCCGCCGCCAGACCTGCGGGTCTTCCTCGACCACGCTGCCCTTGCTGGCAATGCCCACGTTGTTGTCGAGCAGATCGAGGCGGCCGAATTGCGTGAGAGCCGTTTCGACCATGGTGCGACATTGGGCGTCATCGGTCACGTCCGCGGCGCAAGCGGCTGCTGTGCCCCCTTCTTCCGCGATCATCTCCACGGTACGGCGTGCGAGGTCC
>DASPUW010000035.1:0-2901 GCA_035622675.1 Burkholderiales bacterium
ATCGGGATGAGCTTCTCCGGGTTGACAGCGTCCGCTCCGGCATCGATCTCCGTGAAGGTCTCCTCCGGCTGCGGAGCCGCGAGGACCAGGCTCGACGCGAGCAATGCAACGAAAGGCAAAAGCTTAGTCCTCAAATTCGTATCTCCCGTTGCGCCGCGCGGCCGTGAGCGGAGCGCTGACGAATGCTTGCGATGGAAGATGGGGACATCAAAACTAGACCGCCCGTGCTGTTGCGAGTTCAGCCGCGAAGAAAGGGACGCAGGTCGGCCAGCAGCTCCGCGGCCGCTTCCTCGGGGATGAAGTGGCCGCAGGGGAGCGGGTGGCCGCGCACGTCGAGCGCTTTGTCGCGCCAGCTGCCCAGGACATCGAACAGGGTGTGCATCTTGCCGTGCTCGCCCCAGATCACCAGGACGGGGCAGCGCACCTTCATCGCAAGGTCACGCTCATCGTCCTCGATATCGCGCGTGGCGGCGGCGCGATAGTCCTCGAGCCCGGCGCGGATGGTCCCGGGGATCGTGAAGGCCCGAACATACTCCTGCACCATCGCTTCCTCGATCGCCCCGGCGCGGAAAGTCCACCCTCGCAGCATATAGCGCAGGAAGGCCCCCGGAGCACTGCCGATCATCAACTCCGGCAGGTCCGGCACCTGAAAGTAGAACCAGTGCCAATACGCGGCCGCCAGATCCTTGCCGGTGTTGCGAAACACCGTGTGGGTCGGGACGATGTCGAGCACGCACAACTTCGTCACCGAATCGGGATAGTCCAACGCGAGGCGATGGGCTACTCTCGCCCCGCGGTCATGGCCGACGACGGCATAGCGCTTGTGACCGAGCACCTCCATCAGCTGATGGATGTCGCGCGCCATGGTGCGCTTGTCGTAGCCGTCGCGGGGCTTTTCCGTGTCGCCGTAGCCGCGCAGGTCGGGGCACACAACCTGAAAGTCGGTGAGGAGCGAGGGCGCGACCTTGCGCCACATCTGCCCAGTCTGCGGATAGCCGTGCAGCAACACCAGCGGGGCGCCTTTTCCGCCGAGCCACGCGTTAACGCGGATGCCGTTGGCACGGATCACCTGCTGCTCCATGCCGCTCATGAAGTGAGGCGCTGTCACCTTTTCACCTCTCCGCCATTTTCAAGTATTCGGCGAGCCTCCTCACCCCTTCTTGCAGCACCTCGAGCGGCTTGGGGTAGGAGAAGCGCACGTGGTGACGCGGCTCGTTGCGCCCAAAGTCGAGACCGGGCGTGATCGCAACGCCGGCTTTCTCGAGCACGTCCCAGCAGAAGGCGTAACTGTCGTCGGTGAAGCGAGCGCAATTCGCGTAGACATAGAACGCACCGTCCGGCATCACCGGGATCTCGAATCCGAGCGCCTGGAGAGCCGGTACGAGGAAATCGCGCTGCTTTCGGTACAGCTCGCGGCGCTCCTCGAGCAGCGCGACGGTGTCCGGCTCGAAAGCTGCTAGGGCGGCACGCTGCGCGATGTCGGGCGGCGAAATGAATAGATTACCAGCCAGCTTGTCCACGTCTTTGATGAAGGCGCCGGGAGCGATAAGCCAGCCGAGACGGAATCCGGTCATGCCGAAGTATTTGGAGAAGCTGTTGATGACGAACACGTCATCGCCCAGGCTCAGGGCCGTGAGCGCTTCGGCGCCATAGGTAAGCCCGTGGTAGATCTCGTCCGAGATCAGGATTCCGCCACGTTGGCGGACGACCTCATGGATGCCACGCAACGCCTGCGGCGAGATCATCGTGCCGGTCGGGTTGGACGGCGAGCACACGAGGACCGCCCTGGTACGCGGCGTCCAATGCCGCTCGACCAGCTGCGCGGTCAGTTGATACGTCGTACTCGGACCCACTGCGACGCCGACGGGGTTGCCATCCATGGCACGGACGAAGTGCCGGTTGCACGGATAGCCGGGGTCCGCCAGCAGCACCTCGTCGCCCGGGTTGAGCAGCACGCCCATCGTCAGGAGCAGCGCACCCGAAGAGCCGGTAGTGACGGCAACGCGCGAGGCCGGCGCGGGAACGCCATAGCGCGCCTGATACCAACGCGAAATCGCCTCGCGCAAGGGCGTGATACCGAGCGCTGGGGTGTAGTGCACGTGACCCCCCTCGAGCACATGCAAAGCAGCGTCGCGGACCAGGGGCGCCACAGGAAAATCCGGCTCTCCCACCACCATGCTGACGATGCTGCGCCCCGTGGCTTCGAGTGCCTTGGCCCGCGCGATGATCTGCATCACGTGGAACGGCTCAATGTCAGCCATGCGGGCCGCGGCGCGCTGCGCAGGGCCGCTGGGGAGGTGCTCGGCCAGGTTCATCTGCTCAGTCGGATCGCGGAAGGACTCATATGGATCAAGGCTAGGCTAACGCGCGTTAAACATCAAGGCGGCTGGCAGCCCATCGGTGAAGCCGCTACCATCGTGACCATGAAGATCGCAATCGTAGGCGCCGGCGGTGTTGGTGGATATTTCGGAGCCAAGCTCGCCGCCAGCGGCGAGGACATGCATTTCATTGCTCGCGGCGCGCACCTCGAGGCAATCCAGAGGAACGGGCTGCAAATTTACAGCGCCAACGGCGACGTTCTGGTGAGGCCGGCGCGCGCCACAAGCGCTCCAGCGAACGTTGGTCATGCGGACCTGGTGGTGATCGCGGTCAAGCTGTGGTCAACCGAGGCAGCCCTGCGCGACGCCGAGCCGATGGTCGGGCCCAACACTGCCGTTGTTTCGTTCCAGAACGGCGTTGCCGCGGTGGAGGCGGTTGCCAAGCTCTTCGGCGAGCGGCGGACCCTGGGTGGAGTGGCCCAGATCGCGGCGCTCATCGAGCAACCCGGGGTGATCCGCCACAACGGGACGATGGCGGTCCTGATCGTCGGCGAGCCGGATGGCACACCCTCACCGCGCGTGC
>DASPUW010000036.1:0-19065 GCA_035622675.1 Burkholderiales bacterium
ACCGGCAATCGCGCACCTTGTCCGGCGGGGAAGTGCAGCGCATCAACCTCACGACTGCGCTGGGAACTTCGCTCGTCAACACGCTGTTCGTCCTGGACGAGCCCTCCATCGGTCTGCATCCGCGAGACATGGGGCGCGTCATCGACGTAATGAAGCGTTTGCGCGACGCGGGCAATTCACTCGTGGTGGTGGAGCACGACCCGCAGATCATGCTGGAAGCCGATCGCATCCTGGACATGGGGCCCGGCCCGGGCGAGCGCGGCGGCCGCATCGTCTTCAGCGGCACGCCGGCCGAGCTCGTACGAGCGCCAACGTTGACGGGCGATTACCTGGCTGGCCGGAAGCGCGTGGACCCGAGCGCTTCTTCGCCGCGCACATGGCGGCCGTCGGAACCGCACGCTCCCGTTTTGCAGGTCCTCGGCGCGGCCGAGCACAACCTGAAACACATCGACGTCTCGATTCCGCTCGAAGGGCTGGTCTGCATCACGGGTGTGAGTGGATCCGGCAAGTCCACGCTGGTCCAGGACGTGCTGTACGCCGCGCTGCGCAAGCACAAGGGTAAACCGACCGAGGCCCCGGGAGCGCACCGGGCCGTGCTCGGCCACGAACAGATCGCGGACGTGGTGATGGTGGATCAAACGCCCATCGGCCGGACCACGCGCTCCAACCCCGCGAGCTACGTAGGGGCGTTCGATGCGATCCGGCAGCTTTTCGCCAAGGAGCCGCTAGCCAAAGAGCGCGGCTACACCGCAGGTACCTTCAGCTTCAACTCGGGTAAGGGGCGCTGCCCGACCTGCGGCGGCAACGGCTTCGAGCACGTCGAGATGCAGTTCCTGTCGGACGTGTACCTGCGCTGTCCCGATTGCGACGGCAAGCGCTATCGCGACGAAGTGCTCGAGGTGCGGCTGACGGGCGGCAGTGGCGCAGCGTCCGTGTCCATCGCTGACGCGCTCGAGATGACGGTGTCGGAAGCGGTTGCGTTCTTCGCCGATCGGCCCGAGGTGCTCGCTGCGCTCAAACCGCTGGCGGACGTCGGTCTCGAATACCTGAAGCTCGGCCAGCCGGTGCCTACTTTGTCCGGGGGAGAGGCGCAGCGGCTGAAACTGGCGGGGCACCTCGTAGGCACGACACGAACCAGCGGCGCGCTCGGCAACCTCTTCCTCTTCGACGAACCGACGACCGGACTGCACTTCGAAGACATCGCCAAGCTGCTGAACGCTTTCCGCCAGCTCATCACGGCCGGCCATTCGCTCGTGGTGATCGAGCACAACCTGGACGTGATCCGCGCAGCGGACTGGATCATCGACCTCGGGCCGGAAGGCGGCGAGGCCGGCGGGGAGCTGATCTGCGCGGGCTCGCCGGAGCAGGTGGCGGCCGATGCACGCTCTCACACGGGCGCAGCGCTGAAGCAGTACGAGGCGGCCCTGAACGGGCTGGCATCCCTTCCCCTACCGCAGGTTGCGGGATCTCCACTCCCGCTCCCTTCCCGGCAAACGGGGGAATCCTCCCTCCCTCTCCATCCCCCGCGAGCGGGGGAGGGTTGGGGTGGGGGCGGCGCCTCCGAACCCGAGGCGCAAACTCCAACCACTGTGCTGTCGGCGACCAGCGCCGATCTCCACGGTCGCATCCCCGCAAGCGGGGCCCCTGCTCCGCGTTCCGACGGCGCTATAAGGATCCACAACGCGCGCGAGCACAACCTCAGAAGCGTCGACGTCGACATCCCGCGCGAGAAGTTCACCGTCATTACCGGCGTGTCGGGCAGCGGCAAGAGCACGCTTGCCTTCGATATTCTTTTCGCCGAAGGCCAGCGGCGCTACCTCGAATCGCTGAACGCCTACGCACGCCAGTTCGTGCAGCCTGCTTCGCGCCCCGACGTGGACCACATCTTCGGCATCCCGCCCACGGTCGCCATTGAGCAGCGCACCAGCCGCGGCGGGCGCAAGAGCACTGTCGCCACGCTGACCGAGCTCTACCATTTTCTGCGACTGTTGTACGTAAAGCTTGGAACTCAATATTGCCCCGATTGCGACGTGGCGATTCAACCGCAGAGCTTCGACGCGATCGCCGCGCGGCTGATGCGCGACTACCGCGGAACGCACATCGGGTTGCTGGCGCCCCTGGTAACCGCGCGCAAGGGGTACTACACCGACCTCGCGAAATGGGCAGCCGCCAAGGGCTTCACCCACCTGCGCGTCGACGGCGCGTTCCTGCCTACGTCGAAGTGGCCGCGGCTGTCCCGCTTCCAGGAGCACAACATCGAGCTGCCGGTCGCCGACCTCGACGTCGATCCCGCGAATGAATCCGCGCTGCGCTCGGCCCTGCAGCGCGCACTCGACTTCGGAAAAGGCGTGGTGCACGCCATTGCACCGCTGGACGGCTTGATGGGGGGCAGCGCCCGGCTGAGCGAGATAACCTTCTCGACCAAGCGCGCTTGTCCGTCCTGCGGCAAGAGCTTTCCCGAGCTCGATCCACGGTTGTTCTCGTTCAACTCCAAGCACGGCTGGTGCGAAACCTGTTTCGGCACGGGGTTGAAGCTGAGCGACATCGGCTGGGACGAGGAGCGCGAAAAGACCGGCACCGAGGACCACGTGCTCGACTCGTGGCTGGAGTGGCTGGAAGTCGGGGAAGCGTGTCCGTCATGCGAAGGCAAGCGGCTCAATCCTACAGCGCTGCACGTGCGCTTCCGCGGCCGGTCGATCGCCGACCTGACGGCGCTGTCAGTGGCGTCGGTCGAACGATTCTTCCAGGGGTTGCGCGTGGACGGACGCGAAGGCGACATTGCGCGAGACATCCTTGCGGAGCTCGGTGCGCGGCTCGCCTTCCTGCGTGAAGTGGGGCTCGCCTATTTGTCGCTGGACCGCTCGGCGCCCACCTTGTCTGGCGGCGAAGCGCAGCGCATCCGCCTCGCCTCGCAACTCGGTTCCAATCTGCGCGGCGTGTGCTACATCCTGGACGAACCGACCATCGGTCTGCACCCGCGCGACAACCGCGTCCTGCTCGACACGCTGGCCAAGCTCGAGGCGAAGGGCAACACTCTGGTCGTGGTGGAGCACGACGAATACACCATCCGCCACGCGGAGCATGTGATCGACCTCGGACCGGGAGCCGGGACGTTGGGCGGGCGCGTTGTAGCACAGGGCACAGCCGAAGCGCTGATGCAGCAACCCGACTCGATCACCGGCCGGTTTCTGTCGCAGCCGCTGCAACATCCACTACACCCGCGTCGTGCGGTCGAGCGGGATACGCCGGAGCTCGAAGTCGTGGGCGCGCGCCTGCACAACCTCGACGACGCCGATGTGCGCGTGCCTCTCGGGCGCCTCACGGTGGTTACCGGTGTATCCGGCAGCGGCAAGAGCACGCTCGCGCGCGATGTGCTGCACGACAACCTGGTCCAGCTGCTCGGCAACGCCCGGCGCCGAGGCAATGGCGCCCTGCACGGTTGCCGCGACATCCGCGGCTGGCAGCAGGTTGGGCGTGTGCTCGAGGTGGATCAGACACCGATCGGCAAGACGCCCCGGTCCTGTCCAGCCACCTACGTTGGTTTCTGGGACGCGATCCGGAAGATGTTCGCTGACACGACCGAAGCGCGTATGCGCGGCTACGGCCCCGGGCGCTTCTCCTTCAACACCGCTGGCGGACGCTGCGACTCGTGCGAAGGACAGGGGCTGAAGACGATCGAGATGAGTTTTTTGCCCGACGTGAAAGTCTTGTGCGATGTGTGCGGCGGCACCCGCTTCTCGCCCGAGACGCTGATGGTGCGATTCAAGGGGAAGAGCATCGGCGACGTGCTGGCCATGAGCGTGGACGAGGCCGAGCCGTTCTTCTCCGCGCATCGCTCCATTCATCACACGCTCAAGCTGCTGCAGGATGTGGGGCTGGGCTACATCACGCTCGGGCAGCAGAGCCCTACGCTGTCGGGCGGAGAGGCGCAGCGCATCAAGCTTGTTACGGAACTGGCTAAGGTCCGCGAGGTCTTTCAACTTCCCTTGGGCGGGACACCGCCACGTAAGGGACCCCCTCTCCCCTTGCGGGAGAGGGTTGGGGTGAGGGGGCGGGCCGGCGTCGAGGCAAAACACACTCTCTACATCCTCGACGAGCCCACGGTCGGGCTGCACATGGCCGACGTGGAGAAGCTCCTGCGCGTCCTGCACCGTCTGGTGGACGCCGGGAACACCGCGGTGGTGATCGAGCACAACCTCGACGTCATGGCGGACGCCGACTGGATCATCGACCTTGGACCCGAAGGCGGCGATGCAGGTGGGCGCGTTGTCGCGCAGGGCTCGCCGGAGCAAGTAGCGAAGACCCCGGACCGCTCGCACACCGCGCGCGTCCTGAAGACATTCCTCGCGCAGCGCGGACTATTGAGATAGGCTCTAGCCGGCGTGTCGGCAAAGAATGCCGGCGCCTGCGTCAAGTCCGCAAGTCGGCTCGCTTGCACAATTCGCTACCATGCAAGCGACCTCTCTAGCCCTCGATTACCTCCTGCGCGCAGTCGGCGATCCCGTCGCGGAAGTGAGTGCCATCGGCCCCGGCCACCCGGAGTTCGGCCGGGCGCAGATCATCCGTGCCGGAGCCGGCGTCCTCGCCAAGAGCGTTGACGCCCTGCCCGCGATTGCGCAGGTGCTCCGCACCGCGCCCGGAGCTCCGATGTCGACGCAAACGCGCGTGCACCTCGCCGCTGCGGAAGCCTGGGTGTCAGGCAACCCGGTGCTCGCCGCCGAGCGCTATGCGTCCATTCTCGCCAAATGGCCTCACGACCTGCTCGCGCTGCGGCTGGCGCTGTCGTCCTACTTCTTCCTCGGCTGGCATGAGCAGCTGCGAGAAGTTGTCGATGGGACCATGCTGGCATGGAGGCGCGATCGGCCGGGTTTCCAATTCGTCCTTGCGATGGCGTCGTTCGCCCACGCCGAGAGCGGCAACGCCGCGTACGCCGAGACGCTGGGGCGACAAGCGCTGGCGAGCAACCCCGCCTGCCCGCTGGGCGTACACGCCGTAGCGCACGCTCTCGCCGCGTCGGGCCGGCACGATCAGGGCGCACAGTGGATGCGCGATCAGCGCACACACTGGGCCACTGCAAGCCGCATGTGCACGCACAACGCGTGGCACCTCTCCATGTTCGAAGCCGAGGAAGGGAACGTCGAGTCGGCGCTGGCCATTCTCGATGCGTGGTTGCTTCCCGCCGGCGCCCGGTCGGCGCTCGACGCGTGCGACGCTACGGCGTTGCTGTGGCGCCTGACGAACGACGGCGTCGACGACGCTGGCCGCTGGAGCAGGCTCTCCGATGCGTTCGAACGGATACTGACGCCAGGATTCTGGCCGTATGTCGACCTGCACGCGGCTCTTGCGCATTTGACCGCAGTAAAGCAAGAGCGCGTGCGGAAGCTCGCGCAGTCAGTCGACAGATGCGCAGAGGGTACCAGCTACGCAGCGTTGCGCGCGCGGCACGTCACCCGGCCGGGCTTGCAGGCCCTGCGCGCGCAGGCCGAGGGACGCTATGACGAAGCCGCAGCCGCCTTCGCCGGCCTGCAACCATTTCTCGGATGTGCGGGTGGAAGCCGCGTCCAGCTCGAAGTCTTCCAGAGGATCGAGCACCAAGCCGTTCAGCGGCGCTCGCAGCACAGCCAACCTCAGCCTTCACCGGCATTTCAGCCTTGATCGGAGATTCCCATGTCGACCGCTACAGCCCCTTCCGTACAGAGCCCCGCCTCCCGCCCCCTAGCCGCTTCCGCTAAAGAGGTCGTAGAACAGCACCTAAAATGCTTTAGCGAAGGCGACCTCGAGGGCATCCTTTCTGACTACGCGCCGGGTGTCGTCTTCTTCACGCCGGACGGTACGCTCAGGGGAGTCGATGAGATTCGACCGTTGTTCCAGGCAATGATTGCGGAGTTTCAAAAACCCGGCGCCGTGTTCAAGATGAACCGCCAGTTCGTCAAGGGCGACTATGCTTACATTCTATGGACCGCAGAAACTGCAGACAACGTGTACGAGCTTGGCACGGACACGTTCGTCGTCCGGGATGGCAAGATCGTGGCCCAGTCATTCACATGCAAGATTGCGGGCAAGCACTGAAAGACACGCGCGGATCAGGACGGATTGCCGAAGCTCAAGGACATGCTGAAGAAAATGGGAAGCTCAGGCATCGCCGCTGCCGAATGATGGCGCGGCGTCGGCGCGCACCTGCCGCTTTGCCCGCTTACGCCAGGCCGCCGGCGGCAAGCCGAATTCCCGTTTGAACGCCCGGTTGAACGCCGCTTCGGATTCGTAGCCAACCTCCTCGGCAACCCGGACGATCGGAGCATTGCTCTCGCGCAACTGCGTGGCGGCGAGCGATGTGCGCCAGCGGGCGAGATAGTGCATGGGCGGTGCGCCGATCAGTGCGGTGAAGCGCTGGCCTAGCGCGGAGCGCGAGAGTCCGACCTTTCTGGCGAGCTTGTCCACCGTCCAGGGGTACGCAGGCTGCTCATGCAGCAGCGCAAGCGTCCGGCCCACGTGACGATCCTTCAGGCCGGCGAGCCAGCCGGACTTGCGGGACGGCAAATCATCCATGTATTGACGAATCGCCTCGGCAAAGAGCACTTCGGACAGCCGCGCAAGCACGGCTGCCGAGCCCGGGCGGGAAGACGCGCTTTCTGCCACCGAGTAGCGGATCGAGCTCTGGACCCAGGCAGCGGTGCCGTCATCCTGCATGCTGACCTTGAGCAGGCGCGGTAGGCTTGTGAGAATGGGTTCGGCCAGGCGCTTGTCGCAGGCGAGATATCCGCAGACGACGCGCGTCGCTTCCCCCGCACCTCCCTTCTTGAACGCGGCAACATCGCCCCGCTTCAGACGCTCCAGGCTTTCACCCGAAAGGTCGAGCGGTTTCAGACGCAGCGCCGGCTCACTGGCGGCTGCAAGCACATGCCGGTCACCCATCGGGAAGAGAATCACATCTCCGGCGCGGAGCTCCACCGGGTCTCCATCAGGCAGCCGCGCATAGCAGGTGCCGTGCGTCACCAGGTGAAACGGAATCACATGATCCGCGTCCGGCATCAGTACGTCGGCGATCTTCCGCGCGGGCGCGGTGAGGTAGGACCACTGTCCGTGCACCTCCATCTCGAGAAACACGGCGCCCGTGAGGCGTATCGCGCCCAGCACTTCGGACAACGCATCCATGGCGATTCCGCCTAGAGCGTCGACACGATCACGCTCTGCGGGCTCTCCGGGACAGCATGCAATGCGTTGCGCGAGAACCCGGCCTTGCGCAGCATCGAATCGTATTCGCCGAAGGTATACGCGTCGCCCGCCGCGGTGGTGGCCAGCATGGTGAGCGCAAAGGTCCCAGCCGGCGGCGGCGTGACCCGGTCTTCATTCGGCACGAACTCGAGCGTCACCGCCGTGCCACCGGGCTTGAGGCAGCGTGCCACGCGCCGAAGCAGCCGCTCGCAGGTGGGCACGTCGAAGTGATGCAGGAAATTGGTGAGCAGCACCACGTCACGCCCGGCCCCGAAGTCCACTTCAAAGGCATCGCCCGGCAGCAGGCGATAGCGATCGCCGACGGAGACCTGCCGCGCATGCTCCTGAGCGACCTCAAGCACGGGCGCCCAGTCCTGCGCCGTGATTTGCGCGCGCGGATTACGCTGTGCAAACGCGATCCCGAACAAACCGTGGCCTGTGGCGATGTCGAGCACGTCGAGCGGGCGATCCCCTTTCGGGTCCGCCAACTCGGCGATGAAGGGCGCCGAACGTGCCATGACCGGCCCCATGACGCGGGCGAACTTGACCCAAACGGGGTGCTGCGTCTCCATCGTCCCGCGAGCGGAGACAGTGGTCCCGCCGCGCCGCACGCAGCCGGCGAGGTCGGCGAAGCCTTGCACCAGATCGGGCGACAGCAGGAACTCCAGCGATTCGCCCAAATAAGCAGGCGAGCCTTTGACCAGGAACGGCGCGGTCTCACCCGCGAGCGCGTAGCGTCCGCCGGACTTCGTGAGAAACCCCTGGATCACCAGAAAATCGCACAGGATGCGCACACCACGCTCGCTCGCCGCGCAGCGCGCCGCGATCTCCGGCAACGCCCCCTTGGTTTGTGCGATCGCAGTGAACAGATCGAGCGAAAACGCCGCGCGTATGGCCTCGGTCTTCTGGTAGGCGCTCACGGCCTCGAAGAACGGAATGGGCGAAGGACCTGCCATGCTCTTGCCTCTGATTGTGACGAATCGTCGAGATGCTGCGTCTAGCGATCGACAGCCAGCACCGCGACCGGGTAGGCGTAGTGGATGCGATCTGCCTCGCGCCGAACAGGAATGCCGAGGCGGTGGTCCGCCGCCGCTGCGGCGAAGATCTCCCGGATCTTCACATCGTCGCCTGGATTGGGGAACGAGCGGCGCAGAAGATTGTCTAGCTCGTCACGCAGCTCGTAGCCAGCCACGCGCGGCGATCGCAGGCCCGCACCGCCGAATAGCGCTTTCAGTTCGGCTATCGGCATGGCGCGCACGTGCGATGGATCGCGCAGCTTTTCCATGCGGTTGAACTCCGCCGCTTTGGCTGGATCGTCCGCGGCCTGCACATCGGCCACCACGATCCTTCCGCCCGGTGCGCACACGCGAGCCATTTCTCTCAGCACCGCGAGGGGCTCCAGAAAATGATGGAAGGTGAAACGCGAAACGACGATGGTGAAGCTCGCGTCGGGGTAAGGCAAGGATTGCACGTCGCCCTGGTCCCACGACACGTTCGCGAGCGCCTTCTCCTGCGCCAGTGCCCGCGCACGCTCGAGCATCGCGGGCGTCACGTCGATCCCGGTTGCATGGCGCACCGAAGGCGCAAAAGCACACACCACCAGGCCGCCTCCGCACGCAACGTCCAGAACCGTGTCGTCGGCCCCGGCCCTGCTGACATCCACCAGCAGGCGCAGCGCGTTTTCGTCGGCGATGGTCTTGGCGGTTGAAAACGGCGCAGCCTGGCGGGTGAACTGATCCAGGATGAGGTCTCGATGCGCGGTGGGCGTTGAAGACACGAGCGCTCCGGTGCCTTATGCCACGCGCGACTCGTGACGCAGTGAAGTGCCGGCCTCGTGCGGTGCGAGCCCGAACGCGTAGGTGTCCATCGCCAGCGCACCGTACGTTATTTCATCGTTAATCCGGCGCGCCGAGTCGGAATCGCCGGCCGCACCCAACGCGACGAACAGCGGCAGCAAATGCTCGTCGGTCGGATGGGCACGCACGGCTTGCGGCGCGCGGCGCCGGTAATCGAGCAGCGCCGCAACGTCGTTGGCGCTGACGGCGTTGTAGACCCAGTCCTGAAACTCGACCGCATACGGCTCGGGCCCGGCGCCGCTCATGTTCAGCTCGCGAAGATTATGAGTGAGGCTGCCGGAGCCCACGATCAAGACACCAGCCCTGCGCAGGGGCCGTAACGCCTCACCAACCCGATAGTGGTGCGCGGGCGTGAGGCGCGGCTGGATCGAAAGCTGAGTGACCGGAACGTCCGCCGCAGGATAGAGAAAGCGCAGAGGCACCCATGCCCCATGGTCGAGACCGCGGCCGGCATCCAGATCGGCGCCGATCCCCGCGGCATCCAGCAGGTCCTTCGCCTGGCGTGCGACATCCGGCGCTCCGGCTGCGGGGTACGTCATGCGATACAGTTCATCCGGAAACCCGCCGAAATCGTGGATCGTTTCCGGGTGCGAGACGATGCTCGCAGCCGGACGAGCCGTTTCCCAATGGGCCGACGCGACCAGAATCGCCGCGGGCCGCGGCAGATCGCGGCCGAGCGCGCTCAGCGCAGCCCCCGTCCGGCCCGGCTCGAGAGCCAGCGTTGGCGCACCATGGGAGATGAACAGCGAAGGCAACGAAATCACTATGCTTGCTCCAGAAGTCGCATTGATCGAAGGCCGGAAGGATCGCCGAAGCGAGGGGATTTCGCAACTGGTATCTGAACGGCCGCCTGCTATCAGCAGTATCATTGCAGCTGGTTGTTTCGTTCATGTCACATCCGCAGTTTCGATGAAGCTCAACGACACCCTTCTTTCTCTTCCGGCGCAGCAGGTCGGCCTCGACGTGCTCCTCGAGAAATACGCCAAAGGCGACGAGAAGACCATCGAAGACGTGCGCCGCCGGGTGGCCCGAGCGCTCGCCGCGGTCGAGTCCGACCCAGCGAAGTGGGAGCCCGTTTTCTACGAAGCCCTGGAAAACGGCTTCATCCCGGGTGGCCGCATCAACTCGGCGGCGGGAACCGAGCTGCAGGCCACGCTCATCAACTGTTTCGTCCAACCGGTTGGCGATTCGGTATCGCAGACAGTGGACGGCAAGCCCGGGATTTACCTCGCCCTGCTCGAGGCGGCCGAGACCATGCGCCGGGGTGGAGGCGTGGGCTACGACTTCTCGTCTGTCCGACCGAAAGGCGCGCTGGTGCGAGGGACCAACAGCAGCGCGAGCGGGCCGGTTTCCTACATGCGCGTGTTCGACCAGAGCTGCGAGACGGTGGAGTCGGCGGGCGCGCGCCGCGGCGCGCAGATGGGAATCCTGCGCTGCGATCACCCGGATATCGAGGAATTCATCCACGCCAAAGACCGCGGCGAGCTGCGCAATTTCAATGTCAGCGTCGCGGTGACCGACGCTTTCATGCGCGCGGTCGAGAATGATACTGCCTGGCAGCTCGTGCACAAGTGCGCGCCTGGGCCAGATTGGCACGACGACCAGCCACATCAGCGCAGCGATGGAGTGTGGATCTATCGCGAAGTCAAAGCGCGTGAGCTGTGGCAGCAGATCATGACCTCGACCTACGATCACGCCGAGCCCGGCGTGATATTCCTCGATCGAGTGAATGCCGATAACAACCTCTCCTATTGCGAGATCGTCGAGGCGAGCAACCCTTGCGGAGAGCAAATGTTGCCCGCCTATGGCTGCTGCTGCCTGGGCAGTATCAACCTGACTCTATTCGTCGCCGATCCGTTCACCCCCAAGGCGCGCTTCGATTTCGATTCTTTCGCCAAGGTCGTGCACCCGGCGGTGCGCATGCTCGACAACGTGCTCGACGTCACCGAGTGGCCGCTTCCGCAGCAGCGCGCCGAGGCGATGAACAAGCGGCGCGTCGGTCTGGGCTTCACGGGCCTGGGCGACACGCTGATCATGCTGGGCGCGCGCTACGACACCGAAGCCGCGCGCGCCGTGGCGGCGAGAATCGCACAGGTGCTGCGCGACGAAGCCTACGATGCGTCCGTCGATCTAGCGAAAGAGAAAGGCGCGTTCCCGCTGCTCGACAAGGACCAGTACCTCGCCGCACCGCGCTTCGCATCGCGCCTGCCGCAGAAGCTCAAGGACGCGATCCGCAAGCACGGCTTGCGCAACAGCCATTTGCTGTCCATCGCGCCCACCGGCACGATCTCGCTCGCTTTCGCCGATAACGCGAGCAACGGCATCGAACCGCCTTACTCCTGGACCTACCAGCGCCGCAAGCGCGAACCCGACGGGTCGCACAAGGTGTACGACGTGGAAGACCACGCCTGGCGCCTGTACCGCCACCTGGACGGCGGCATGGGCGAGCTGCCCGAGCAGTTCGTTACCGCCCTCGACATATCCGCGCTCGATCACATGCGCATGGTGGCCGCTGTGACCCCGTTCGTGGATTCCGCGATCAGCAAGACAGTCAACGTCGCGGTGGATTATCCGTACGAGGAGTTCAAGGATCTGTACGTCGAGGCCTGGAGGGCGGGCCTGAAAGGCATCACGACGTACCGGCCCAACCCGGTGTTGGGCAGTGTGCTGTCGGTCGAAGACAAAAAAGCGGAGCAGCCCAACGATCTGGACATCAGCGACGTGGATCGCCGCATCCGTCTGGAAGCGGCGCCCACGCCAGCGCTCTACAGCCTGCGCTGGCCGGGTCGCCCCGAGCTGCCGGCGGGGAATCCGTCCTGGACTTATCTGGTGGAATCGCCGTTCGGCAGTTTCGCCATCTTCGTCGGCCACGTGGAGAACGGCGACCCGCATCCGTTCGAAGTATGGGTGAACGGCAACGAGCAGCCACGCGGCCTGGGCGCGGTGGCGAAGACCTTGTCCATGGACATGCGTGCGCAGGACAAGAAGTGGCTGCGCATGAAGCTCGACATCATCGCGCGCACCGCGGGCGACGACGCGTTCGACTGCCCAATGCCGCCCGATGGACGACCGGTGCGCGTGCCGAGTTTGGTTGCAGCCTTCGCACGCATCGTCCGCTACCGGGTCGACCAGCTTGGTGCGCTGGCCAAGGACCAGGGCAAGTCACCGGTGCTGGACGCGCTGTTCGCCAAGAAAGAACCGAAGACCGGCAGCGACGGCACCATGTCCTGGACGGTGGATGTGTTCAATCCCAGCTCCGGCGACGACTTCGTGCTGATCCTGAAGGAGCTGGTGCTCCCGAACGGACAGCGCCGCCCATACTCGGTGTGGATGGCGGGCGCTTATCCGCGCGCGCTCGATGGCCTGCTCAAGCTCCTGTCGCTCGACATGCGCGTGATCGACCCGGCGTGGATCGGCATGAAGTTGCGCAAGCTCCTCAACTACGCGGAGCCTCTGGGCGATTTCATGGCGCGCATACCAGACGACGAGCGCCAGGAAAATTATCCCTCCACGATCGCATACGTCGCGCGTCTCGTGATCCACCGCTACGCCATGCTCGGCGTGCTTGACGAGCGCGGCTATCCGGTGAGCGAGATGGGTGTGCTGCAGATCCCCGAGCACGACCGCCAGGAAGACGAGATTGCGCGCTACCGCGTGCTGCCGGGTAAACAGTGCAAGGAGTGCGGCAACTACGCGTTGATCAAGAAGGACGGCTGCGAGTTCTGCACCGCGTGCGGTGCGATCGGCGCGTGCGGCTAACAGGCGCTGCCGAGGAAAGCAGTCCTTACTGCGCCGCGTGGACGCCGCGCCGCCAGATCTCGCAAGTGTTGCGGTTTGACGCGATCCACGACTCGTTCGCGACCATCAGGTGGTAACTCGTGCTGTTCCCTATCAGCCCGAGATACTGGTTTTGAAGCCGGTACGCCTCGCGTTCCCGAAACAGCCAGCGGTCGCATTCGTCCATCGACGCGCCCGCGCCATTGATTTCCTGCAGGTAGTGCACCAGCTCGTGCAGCAGGATCGAGCGGTGGACCAGGTCGGTCTCCGGGCTGAGGCGATCGTCCATGAAGATCCCCTCGCCGGGCATATGCCAAGCTTTCACCGGGCAGGGCCCGCTGCAGATCGTTCGCTCGATCTCGGCGCGCGACACCTTGGTGATGGGCGGCGTCGTGCCGGGCTTGGGATAATCGGACATCCTGGCAATCGAGCTCAACAGGCTGTCGACTAGCTGCGGCATCGAATCGATCTCGCTGCGATCGATCAGCCGATACAGGCGCGCGGACTCTGGTGCCTGGACAGACGCATACATGCCCGCATTCGGTGCAGCCGATGCACCTTCGCTGGGCAAGGGGGGCTCGGCATTCGCAGTCACCCAGCTCCCAGCGAGCCCGGCAGCCACTGCTAACACGCGGAAAACATTGGAGAACATAGTGTACCTCTCTCATCCATGTCCTCCTCCCACCCTGGCTTAATGCATAAATCGTACTGACGAATAAAACTATCCAGCTTTTCAATCTATTAGCTTGACAAATCCGCTTGTTTAAGGGCTCACGCCCACCCAGAAAGTTAAAATTCCTCACTGTCCACCCGCTCCGGGAGATTCAACATGTATCAGCGGATTCCGCCGACTGACAGGCGTTGCGCCGCGGCTCAGGGGCGCTGAGATGGGACCGCTCGCGGGCGTCAGGGTCATCGAGCTGGCTCATGTCATGGCCGGACCGACCTGCGGTTTGATGCTGGCCGATCTCGGCGCGGACGTGGTCAAAGTCGAAAAAATCCCGGACGGCGACGACACACGCCGCATGGCTCCGCCAGCGATCGGGGGCGAGGCGGCTGCGTATCTGATGATGAACCGCAACAAGCGCGGCATCGCGGTCGACTTCAAACGGGAAGAAGGCCAAGCGATCGGGCGCCGCCTCATCTCTGCCGCGGACGTCGTGATCGAAAATTTCCGCAAGGGCACGCTGGAGCGCCTCGGACTCGGCTACGACGCGTTGCGCGAGCTCAACCCGAGGGTGATCTACTGCGAGGTCTCGGGTTTCGGGCGCACCGGTCCATACGCCGAGCGCGGCGGCTTCGACCTGATCGCACAGGGCATGTCCGGGCTGATGAGCATCACCGGCGAAGGCCCCGGCCGCCCGCCAGTCAAGTGCGGTGCGCCCGTGACCGACATCACCGCGGGCATTCTCGCGGCCATGGGCGTGCTGGCTGCCTATGTTCACCGGCTGAAGACCGGCGAAGGCCAGCGCGTCGACACTTCTTTGTTCGAGGCCGGCATCGTGCAAACCTATTGGCAGTCCGCCATCGCGCTGGCCGCCGGGCAGGCGCCCGGACCGCTCGGCTCTGCGCACCCGCTCAACGCGCCCTATCAGGCGTTCGAGACAGCGGATGGCTGGATCACGATCGGTGCGGCCAATCAGGCGAACTGGCGCAGGCTGACGGAGGCGCTCGAGGCCAGCCCTCTACGCGACGACCCGCGCTTCGCGACCAACGATGCGCGCATGGCAAATCTCCCGGCGCTGGTGGCAGCTTTGACGCCGCTCCTTAAGCGGCGCACCACGGCGGTCTGGCTGGAACGTCTCGAGACGGCGGCGGTGCCCGCCGGGCCAGTGCTCGATGTCGCTCAGATGCTCGCCGATCCGCAGACAGCGGCGCGCGAGATGGTCGTCGGTGTGCCGCACAGCCGCTTGGGCACGGTGGAGACGCTCGGCGTGCCCGTGAAGTTCTCCGTGACGCCGGCTAGTGTGACGCGCGGGGCGCCGCTGCTCGGAGAGCACACGCGGGAGGTGCTGCGCGAGCACGGCTACGCTGATACTGACATCGATACGCTCGCCGCCTCCGGGGTCGTCATCGCACGCTGACACCGCACGCGGTTCCCTACCGAAGTCAGGACGCGTTTCTCAGGACGACTTCGAAAAAAGCGAGCAGGCGCTTGATACCTTCGGTGACGTGGTGGCAGGACATGGTGGCACCGCTGATGTTCACGATGTCGGTGCCGACCTTCAACGGATCGGCGACTGTCTTGCCGACGAACTGGTCGCGCCATTTCAGCTCGCGCACCTGGTAGCCGTAGGCTTCTCGGTATTCGATCACCTGGAACTGGCGCAGGCTGCCGTCGAGATTGATGCCCGCGGCGTAGGTGATGAGATCGTGCTTGCCGATGACCTGATCGACGATGAACCAGCCGATTAACTTGCCCGCAGCACGGGCTTCCCAGACCTGCTGGCGGGGGGCTCGCACCTTCACCCCTGACTGGCGCTCGATGCGCTCGATCTGATCGGGTGTGAGAGCGACCGGCGCAGCGACGAACTCCTGCGCTTGCGCGAAGATCAGCGCCTGGGCCTGTTCGAGACTCATGTATTGCACACCGAAGCACTGCGGCGAGGCAGCGCTCAGGATGGCGGCCGGCGCCAGCCAACGAATGTCCAGACTCATCCTGTAATTCTAACGCCGCCCTTGCGGGGTCATGGCGCCGAGCAGCCGACGTTGTACACTTCGAGTCTGCGGCGGACTGAAGACAGGCGGAGGCGGCCGCCGAACGTCCGCAGCATGACGTATGCGCCAAATCTGTCTGGCCGCCCGCGAGGACACCGATGCCAGAGACCAAGCAGGCTCTAGTGAAGCGATTGGAGGGCGAAGCGCGCCGCATCCGCCGCAACGTGTGGCGCGCGCTTCGCGCCGGCGGCGGCGGTCACGCCGGCGGCTCGCTTTCGGCGGCCGACCTCCTCGCCGCGCTCTACTTCCATCGAATGCGCGTGCGCCCGGGCGAGCCCGAGTGGCCGGAACGCGACCGCTTCGTGCTCTCCAAGGGCCACGCCAATGCCGCTCTGGGCGCGGTGCTCGCTCAGGCCGGCTTCGTCGACGACGCGCTGCTCGACCGCTTCTATGGGATGGAATCGCCGTTCGGCATGCATCCCGACATCAAGCTCCCCGGCGTAGAGATGTGCACGGGTGCGCTCGGCCATGGCCTGGCGATCGCCACCGGCATGGCCCTCGGCGCCCGCATCGGGAAGCAGGCGTTTCACACCTTCGTCATGCTGGGCGACGGCGAACTGCACGAAGGCTCGAACTGGGAAGCGGCGATGGCAGCCGCCCACTACCGCCTGTCGAATCTCACCGCGATCGTCGACCACAACAAGATCTCTCAAAGCGGACGCGTGGCGGACATCATCAGTGTCGACCCGCTCGCCGACAAGTGGCGCGCGTTCGGTTGGGAAGTCCGAGAGATCGACGGCCATAAGATGGGCGAAGTGGTGGACGCCCTGGACGCGCTGCCCTTCAACCAAGGCCGCCCGTCGGCTCTCATCGCCCACACCGTCAAGGGCAAAGGTGTGAGCTTTGCCGAGGACACTTATCTTTGGCACAGCAACAACGTCAACGACGAAGTGCTCGCCCGCGCACTGGCTGAGCTGGGTGCAGCATGAGTACCGTTGCCGCCGCACCTACGGACTGGCGTTCGCGCAGCGCTAAGCAGACGCGCCTCGCTTACGGTCAAGCGCTGCTCGAGCTTGGGGCACGCGAGCCGCGCACCGTCGTGGTATCCGCCGACACTCAGGACCTGCTGGGAATCCGGGGCTACATCGAGCGCTTCCCCGACCGCTTCGTCGAGCTCGGCATTGCGGAGCAGAACGCGATCGGCGTCGCATCGGGGCTGGCGACAACCGGGCTGCGACCATACGTCTGCGCGTACGCGCCGTTCATCACCGCGCGCAGCATGGAGCAGGTGCGCAATGACGTTGCTTACGCTAATCAGCGTGTGGTGATCGGCGCGGCGGCAGCCGGCATCTCGCTCGGCGTCGCCGGGGGTACGCACCACGCACTCGAAGACCTCGCACTGATGCGCAGCCTGCCCAACATGACGGTCATCGTGCCGGCCGATGTCGATGAAGCCTATAGGGCCGCGCTGGCGACACTCGACATCGATGGCCCCGTGTATCTGCGACTCGGTGGCCGCACCGAGGAGGCGCCGGTCACCGATCCCGACGCACCGTTCCGGCTCGGGCGAGCGGTGCAGCTGAGGCCCGGCAAGGACGTGTGCGTGATCGCCTGCGGGGCGCTGGTGGAAATGGCCGTGCGGGCGTCCGACACCCTGAAGCAGGAAGGAATTGCCGCTCGCGTCCTCAACATGCACACGATCAAGCCATTCGACCGCGAGGCTGTGCTGGCCGCAGCCGCCGAGACGCGAGGCATCGTAACCGCGGAGGAGCACCACCTCGTGGGCGGCCTGGGCGGGGCGGTGGCCGAGCTTCTTGCTATCGAGTGCCCCACGCGGATGCGCATGGTCGGCATGCCGGACGCGTTTGCGATGGTCGGCCCTACGGTAGCGTTGCGCGCGAAATACGGCATGAGCGCGGAGGCGATCGCGCAGCAGTGCCGCGCGCTACTGGCCGCCGCTTGAGCGTTGCCCCGGCGGCGGCCGGATACGGATCAGAACCGCCAGACGACCCCGACCGACCACATGCGAATGTCGCCCTGGCCGGTGGTGTTTTCATTGCCGACGTCGTGGAAGACTTCGAATTCCGCGCGCACGCCGAGATGAGGGTTGAAGTTGTACTGTGCGCCCACCCCGTAGGCGAGCGAGAAGCCGTTGTCGCTCTGGGATACGCTGCCTCCGGGGCCCGAAGCGCTTGCTTTGAGGTCCCAGTACACGCCTCCGCCTTTTGCCATCAGCCAGACCCGGTCGTCCGCGAGCGGAAGGATGCCAACGGCGTAGACCGGCACGAGCCAGCCTTTGAGCTCGGCGCTTGCCGGCCCCACGGTAGCGGTCGTCTTTCCCGGATTGGTATAGTCGATCTCGGCGGCCAGCCAAGGCAAAAAGCGGTAGCCACCGTAGATCTTGAAGGCGAAGTCCTTATCGTCACAACTGGACGTCATGCCGACACTCGCAGCGAAGCTGCCGACGTCGGAGCAGGCGCCTGCGTAGTCCGACTGTCCGACACCGACTCCCACATACGCGCCGGTTTGGGGTTTTTGGTCTTCGGCGTGGACGGAAGCGCTCAGGACCATGAGTCCCGTCGCCAGCGCTGCCAGCGCAGGTATCGCGCGTAGTGACATAAACTCCCTCCTTTCGTCGTCTAGGGCTTTGGAGTCCCCGGCGCGGCAATACCGCCGTACCGAGCGGCCTGCGCCGGCTGGAATCTGGCGCAACCGCAGAAGAGTCTAGGCGGCGAGGACTTACCGATCGATTACCGATCGACTACCGATCGACTACCCATCGGCCGGCTACCCGCTGCGTCGGCTGCGCGAAAATACGACGAAAAGCCACTACACTAGCAACTCCCGCTCGGGCCGCTACGGGCCCCACAATCGTCGTTATCAGGAGGAAAACATGCTGCTGGACGTGCGCACTTACACCTGCCGGCCTGGAACCATCAAGAAGCATCTCGCGCTCTACGAGCGCCTCGGCAAAGGACCGCAGACCCGTCACCTCGGTCAGCCTTTCGCCTATCTGCTGACCGAAACTGGCAACGTCAATCAGTTCATCCACATCTGGGCGTACGAGGACGCAGCAGACCGCGCGCGCCGCCGCGCTGCCATGCAGGCCGACCCGGAGTGGATCGCCTACACCGAGGAGAGCGCCAAGCTCGGCGCGCTGGAACGTCAGGAGAACCGCCTGATGACGCCAGCGTCGTTCTTCCCTCTCAAGCGTTGAGCAACGTTGCTGAACATCGACACGAAGGGCTTGTGCCGTGCACGTCGAACAGATCTGGACCGCGAACAACTATCGCAACTTCAACTACCTGATCGCTTGCGGGGAGACCGGCGACGCCCTGGCTGTCGACCCGCTGGATCATGAGAAATGCCTCGCTGCAGCGAAAAACCGCGGCTGGCAGATCACACAGATCGTGAACACGCACGAGCACGGCGATCACACCGGCGGGAACCGTGCCATGGTCGCGGCCACCGGCGCCAAGCTGCTCGCGCACAAGAACGCCGGTTCGCGTATTCCGGGTATCGATCGGGCGCTCGGCGCTGGTGACATCATCAAAATCGGCAA
>DASPUW010000037.1:0-5739 GCA_035622675.1 Burkholderiales bacterium
GGCATCAGCAAACAGATTCGCGAGCTGGAGGATGAGCTTGGCGTCGAGATCTTCGTGCGGCGGGGGAAGCGGCTGGTAGCCCTCACCGAGCCCGGGCGGACCGTAGTGCAGGTGATCGAGCGGCTGCTGGCAGAGGCCGATAACCTGAGGCAGGTGGGCAAGGAGTTCGCCGATCGAGACAGCGGCTCGCTGACGATCGCGACCACGCACACGCAGGCGCGCTATGCGTTGCCGAGCGTGGTGCAGCAGTTTCGCGCTCAGTATCCGAAGGTGCGGCTGTCGCTGCAGCAGGGCAGCCCGACCCAGCTTGCACAGATGGTGATCGCGGGACAGGCCGACGTCGCTATCGCCACCGAAGCGCTCGACCACTACCCGGAGCTGCTCGCGCTGCCGGGTTACACCTGGCACCACTGCGTAGTTATCCCGCAGGGTCATCCCTTGACCAAGGTGAAGCTGTTGACGCTCGAAGAGGTTGCCCGGTATCCCCTCATCACCTACAGCCCGGAGTTCACCGGCCGCTCGCACATCGACCAGGCTTTTGCTGCCAAGGGGCTGAAGATGGACCTGGTGCTGACCGCGATCGACGCAGACGTGATAAAGACCTACGTGGAGCTGGGACTCGGCGTCGGAGTGATCGCAGCCATGGCCTACGATGCCAAGCGCGATGCGCATCTGCGTGCGATCGACGCCGGCCACCTGTTCCGCGACAACACGACGCGCCTGGCGGTCAAGCGCGCCGCCTATCTGCGCCGCTATACCTACGCTTTCATCCAGATGTTCGCGCCACAGCTCACGCCTGAGATCGTGGACCGTGCCCGGTCTGCGAATGGCGAGAGCTACGAGCTCTAGTGGCAACGGTTTCGGGAGGAGAGTTCCAGATTTGTTCCCTCTCCCCTTGCGGGAGAGGGCTACGGTGAGGGGTGATACTCGCTAGCTCACCTCGACGTCGCAATCGAGGAAATAGCCGGCCCCGCGCTCGGTCCGAATCAACGCTGGCTCCGACGCGTTGGTTTCGATCTTACGCCGCAGCCGCAGGATCTGCACGTCGATCGACCTGTCATACACGTCGTCGTACATGCGGCTTCCCTCCAGCAGCTGATCGCGGCTCAGGATCTGCCGCGGCGCATTCACGAAGGTCATCAGCAGCGAGAACTCCCCGCCGGTTAGCGTGAGCTCCTTGCCAGCCGGAGAGACGAGCTTGCGCGTGCCGCTGCGCAGCTCGAAGCCAGCGAAACGGTAGACGCGCAGCGCCTGCCCGCGCCGGGTCCCGGGCTTGCTCTTGGCTCGTCGCAGCACGGCGCGGATCCGGGCCAGCAGCTCGCGGGGACTGAACGGCTTGGTCACGTAATCGTCCGCGCCAAGCTCCAGCCCGAGCACGCGATCCATCTCTTCGGCGCGCCCGGTCAGCATGACGATCGGGATATCACGCTCGGCCAGCAGCTTCTTCGCCAGCATCAGTCCATCCTGGTCCGGCAGGTTGAGATCCAGCACCACCAGGTCGACTGGATCGCCATCGAGCGCACGCTCGCCTTCGGCGCCGGTCACCGCGGTGCTCACGCGGAAGTGATTGTCCGCGAGGTAACGGGCGATGAGGTCGCGCGTGGCGCGATCGTCCTCCACCACCAAGATGTGCTCGGTCACCTGCGGTTTCTGCCCCGGGCTGCGACTCGCGAACCATAAACCAGCGGACGGCTACGCACAACGGTTTCAGATGTAACCGCCCGGAAGCGCGTGGACATCGGCGCGAAACGGGGTCGGGTTCAAATGCGCATCGCGGCGGCGATCCTCCCTCAGACGTACCACCCCTCCCTGGGCCGTCGAGGTCGGTTTTTCCGCCGCCGCACTTTCCCACTTTCCCCGTGTTCCTGCGTGAAGGGAGGAGAACCTTGGCCCTTGATTTCGACCTTTACGGCGACCGTCCTGCGATACTGGTGGTGCAGGACAACCGCTTCCTGCGCGAGATGATCTGCGACTGGCTCGGCGGCACCGGCTATATCGCTCACGCCGCGTCCAGCGCGCACGACGCGCTGGCCTGGCTCGAGCGGCGCCGGTTCGATCTCGTGCTCCTCGAGCTCGACCTGCCGCGCGGTGATGGGATATCGCTGCTGCGTTCGGTTGAGAGTAAGCTGTCCGGAACGCCGATGGTGATACTGACCGGTGCCGTGGGCTACGACGACGTCTTGGCTTCGATCTCGACCGAAGTGCCTTGCGTGAAGCTCGGCAAGCCCTACAGCTTCTTCGCTCTGGGGCTGGTCGTGAAGGCTGCGCTCAGCCGCACCTCGCGCGGCCACTCCTCCGAATCGGACTTTTCCGCCCCAGCCAGCAGCTGACAGGCGCTGCGCGTGCGCGCAAAGCTCCCCTTGACCCGCAAGAAGAGAGCAAGCTGAGCCCCGTCTATCTGCAACGCCTGCACGATGCCGCCAAATGCATTCTGGTCGGCGTCATCTATTTCGCGCTGGCGTGGCTGTCCACACGGCTAACGCCGCGCGCGGGAGACGTCGCCTACCTTTGGGTCGCGGGCGGTTTTGCGCTCGGTATGTTGCTCGTCGCGCCGAACCGGCTCTGGCTGCCTTTCCTGGGCGCCGTATTCATAGCCGATGTAGTGCACGCCGAAACCGTCACCAACGCGCTGCACAAGAGCGTCGGTTACGCTGCACTCTACTTTGCCTGCTTGCTTCTGGCCTCCCTCGTCCTAAGGCGCTGGGTCGGGGTGCCGCTGCGCCTCGACAACATCCGCAGGGTGCTTTGGTTCGTGCTGATCGCCCCCATCGCCGCCAACCTTCTGGCCTCTGGGTTGGGCGCGTTGATGTCGGTGACGCCCGGAGAGCATACGTTTTTGCAAACGTTCCAGGTGTGGTGGGTGTCGGACGCACTCGGGATGCTGCTGGTGGTGCCGCTGGTTCTGGCGTGGTCCGATATTCGAGCCGTCGCGTTGCGGCGTGTCAGCCTGGCGCGCGCTGCCGAGGGCATTGTCTGCTTCGGCGGGCTTGTTCTCGTCTCCAATTGGGCTTTCAGCGCGCCGCCGATCCCCGGCGGCGGCATTCCGCCGCTCATGCATTTCATCGCGCCGTTTCTGGTGTGGGCTGCACTGCGCTTCGGGACGCGCGGCCAGAGCGCAGCGCTCCTGCTCCTCGCGGTCATCTCGGTCTGGTGCACGATGCACGGCCTGGGCTTGTTCTCGGCCGCCTTCATTCAGCCCGAGCGCTCGGTGCTGAACCTGCAACTGTATCTGGTGGTGGCGGCACTGATGACATTGCTCGTGTGTGCGGTCATGCAGGAGCGGCTTGCCGCGGAGAACACGGCGGCGCAGTGGAGACTGCGCTACGACGCGGCGGCGGTCTCCTCGGGCAATGTGCTCTACGACATGGATCTCGAAACCAAGCGCGTCGTCTGGGGCGGCAATACGCGTGGCATGCTCGGTTTCGATGCCAACGAGCTGGGTGACGCCTCGGCCTGGCTGGCGCGGGTGCATCCGAGCGATCTCGGTAAGATCGAAGCGCAGATCGGCGAAGGCGCACCGGGCGAGGGGCAGACACAAACCCTCGAGTATCGCGTACGGCGCAGGGATGGCGTCTACATCGAAGTCGAAGACACCGGCCGCGTGGCGCGCTTGCCGCAGGGACGGGCTGTACGCGCCATCGGCTTCCTCAAGGACGTGACGGAACGCAGGCGCGTGGAAGCGGAGCGCGCACAGCTGGATGCGCATCTGCGCGAAGCGCAGAAGATGGAAGCGCTCGGCACGATGGCGGGCGGCATCGCGCACGACTTCAACAACATCCTTGGTGCCATCCTCGGCCACGGCGAGCTCGCAGAGGAGCTGGCCGAGGCGCAGAGCGCGATGGAAAGCAGGCAGCGCCAGCAGCTCCGCGCCATCATGGATGCGGGCCGCCGGGGTAAGGCCCTGGTGCAGCAGATTCTGACGTTTGCCCGCCGCGGCGCGAGCGAAAAGCGCGCAGTCGAGCTCTGGCCCATCGTGCGCGAGGTGCGCGACCTGCTTGCGACCTCTACTGCCCCGAACGTCAAGGTCGAGCTCGAGGTCGACGATCCACATATGGCGGTGCTGGCCGATCCTACGCAGATGCACCAGATCGTGATGAACCTGTGCACCAACGCGATCCAGGCGATGAGCGAAGGCGGACAGCTGACCATCGGCTTGGCGGTTGAGACTGTTCAGCGTACACGAGCCTTGAGCCAGGGCCAGCTCGAGCCGGGCCGATATGCAGCGTTGAGCGTGCGCGACACCGGCCCTGGCATTCCACCCGAAGTGGCGGCACGCATGTTCGAGCCGTTCTACACGACGAAGGGACCAGGAAAGGGCACTGGGCTCGGCTTGGCTTTGGTGCAGGCCATCGTGGCCGATCACGGCGGAGCGATCGAAGTCGAGACCCGGCGGGGCGATGGGACGAAGCTCAAGGTCTATCTTCCCGCGGCGCCGGAACAGATGGCAGCGGCTCAGCGGCGAGAGGCTCAGACCCCGCGCGGCGGCGGGCAGACTGTTCTGCTGGTGGACGACGATCGCGCGATGCTGGCGATGGCGGAAGACATGCTCGCGCAATTGGGTTACGAACCGGTCGGCTACGCCAGCAGCGCAAAAGCGCTCGAGGCATTCAGCGCCGCTCCCGAGCGGTTCGATGCGTTGCTCACCGACGAGCTGATGCCGGAGCTGACCGGGACCGAACTCGCGGCGCGCCTCAAGGCGTTGCGCCCCGAGCTGCCGGTGGTGATCGCCAGCGGTTACGGAGGAGCAGAGCTGCGCAGGCGCGCGCACGCGGCGGGTGTATCACAGGTGGTGGATAAGCCCTACGAGCGCCATACGATCGCACAGGCGCTCGCCTCAGCGCTTAGCGGGGCGAGCCAACGCGCCTGAGTGGCGTCCGCCTGCGAGTTCTGCTCTAATCGCGCCTCTGTCGAAGTGCGGGCCTGTAGCTCAGCCGGTTAGAGCAGAGGACTCATAATCCTTTGGTCCTGGGTTCGAGTCCCAGCGGGCCCATCATTACATCAGTGACATAAGTAAACTTAGGCCAGTTAGAGGTTCAATCTAGTGCCCAGACTAGTCCTTGTTGTGAGCAGTTCTGCGCCCCATACGCGTAAGTGCTTCCCGTGCCACTCACCAGGGCGCATGATCGGTGGATTGATCAAAACGTCTGTCTGGACCGGACAATGGGGCAATGCGACTCTGTGGTCTATCATCGTGACCTGAAGTGTCCGAGCGAGAGCCGCGCCGAGAAGAGGCGCGTCTGGGGATACGTTCGAATACAGATCGTTCAGCACCCGGATGGCTGCTCGATGCGCGAGGCCATCTGCATGCGACTGATTAAGTCAGAGGTACCTCGCCTGCTCGAACCGCAGCTAGCCGGGATCAGCGCCCTCGCGCTGGGGCTGGAGGATTACGAAGAGGTGAAGACAGCGGAGCGGATACGTACAACACAACGACACCGCCACGTCGGACCAAGCGTCTAAGACTCTCGTTTAGTCTTTGTCTTCTTCAATTGTTGCTTCTTGTTCAGTTCATCTCGTGCGCCGTCGCACCAAGCTTATTGCTGCGAAGGCAAGACCAAGAAGGGTGAAGCTACCCGGTTCCGGGACTGACGCGTTCGCAAAGGTTAGGTTCCCCCCTTCTCCCGACAACACCAAATTACCATTGACTATCGTCGCCGAGTCAAAGGGCAGACCCTCAATTGGTCTAGTTGAATCAATAACGCTAGAACTGAAAGCCCCGGTGCTCTGGTTCCAGCTGTA
>DASPUW010000038.1:0-3014 GCA_035622675.1 Burkholderiales bacterium
CGCTCACTTCGGCGTCCACCAGCGTGCTGATCACGATGGGGCGCGTGCCATCGCGTTTGGCGGCAGCGTCGATCTCGGCCACGGCCTCCTCCGCTTTCTGCGGGGCATCCACGAACGGCAACGTAGTCTCCGTGAATTCCAGCTGATCGAATTGAGTGAGCAGGCTGTGACCCAGCATCTCGGCCGTGATGCCGGTGCGGTCGGATACGAAGAAAGCGCTGCGCTTCGCGTCTGGCATTGAGTAGCAGTTCGGCGGTGAGGAGGTGGCTGTTATGGTGCAAACTAAAACCCCCACCGGTAAAATAGCACGGTTCTTCACTCCCGTAGCTGCTCCCCGCATATGACCGACGAACCGTACGTGCTGCCGTTTCAGGCCTTGCGCATGCAGGATGTAGCGCGTGTCGGCGGGAAAAATGCCTCCCTCGGCGAAATGATCAGCCAGCTTTCGCCGCTGGGTGTTCGTGTTCCCGGCGGGTTCGCGACAACGGCTTCGGCCTACCGTGACTTCCTCGCCGGCGGCGGTCTCGACCGCGGCATCGATCGCCAGCTGGGGACGCTCGACGTCGACGACGTCAAGGCCCTGGCTCAGGTCGGAGCGTCGATCCGCCGCTCCATCGTCGAGGCGTCGTTTCCGGCACGCCTCGAAGCGGAATTGCGTGAGGCTTATGGCCGGCTGGGCGACGGCGGCTCGGTGGAGCTGTCCTTTGCCGTGCGATCCTCGGCTACGGCCGAAGATCTACCCGATGCCTCGTTCGCGGGACAGCAGGAGACATTTCTCAACATCCACGGCGTGGATAACCTGCTGACGGCCGTCAAGCACGTGTTCGCTTCGCTGTACAACGACCGCGCCATCTCGTATCGCGTGCACAAGGGATTCAGCCATTCCGGGGTTGCCCTCTCGGCGGGCGTGCAGCGGATGGTCCGCACCGACCTGGGCGCGAGCGGCGTCATGTTCTCGCTCGACACCGAATCGGGCTTCGACCAGGTGGTGTTCATCACCGCCAGCTATGGCCTGGGCGAAACGGTGGTGCAGGGCGCGGTCAACCCCGACGAGTTCTATGTTTACAAGCCCGCGCTGGCCGCGGGCCGCCCCGCGATTCTGCGGCGCGCGCTCGGGACCAAGGAGATCAAAATGGTTTTCGCCGAGGCGCGCGAAGCGGGGCGATCGGTGCGCACACTGGACGTAACGGAAGCCGAGCGGCGCCGCTTCTCCATCAGCGACGCCGAGATGGAGGAGCTCGCGCGCTATGCCGTGATCATCGAGAGCCACTACGGCCGGCCGATGGATATCGAATGGGGCCGCGATGGCGTGGACGGCAAGATCTACATCCTGCAGGCGCGTCCGGAGACGGTGAAAGCCAACGCCAAGCTCGATGGCCAGAAGCGTTATCGGTTGAGAGAACGATCCGAAATTCTGGTGTCGGGACGCTCCATCGGCAACCGGGTCGGAATCGGACCGGTGCGCCTCGTGCTGGATGCGACGGAAATGTCGCGGGTGCAGCCCGGGGATGTGCTGGTGACCGACATGACCGACCCGGACTGGGAACCGGTGATGAAACGCGCTGCCGCCGTCGTGACCAACCGCGGCGGCCGAACCTGTCATGCCGCCATCATCGCGCGCGAGCTCGGAATCCCCGCGGTGGTGGGCTGTGGCGACGCGACGCGGCAGCTGCCGGAGGGCGAGCTGGTCACGGTGTCCTGCGCAGAAGGCGATACCGGCCACGTTTACCGCGGGCGCCTCGACGTCGAGGTGGTGGACCTGGCGCTGGAGGCGATGCCGAGGGCCCCAGTCAAGATCAGCATGAACCTCGGCAACCCGGAGCTGGCGTTCGAGTTCCAGCGCCTGCCCAACGCCGGCGTCGGCCTCGCGCGCCTCGAGTTCATCATCGCGCGCATGATCGGCATCCATCCGCAGGCAGTGCTGTCGTACCCGAATGTGCCGCCCGACCTGCGCCGCGAGATCGAGGCCCGCATCAGCGGCTATTCCGACCCGAAGAGCTTCTACGTGCAGAAGCTGACCGAGGGCATCGCCACCCTGGCGGCCGCTTTCGCCCCCAAGCCGGTGATCGTGCGCTTGTCCGACTTTAAGTCGAACGAGTACTCCACGCTGCTCGGCGGCCAGCGCTACGAGCCGCATGAAGAGAATCCGATGCTGGGCTTTCGCGGCGCTTCGCGCTTCGTCGACCCCAGCTTTCGCGACTGCTTCGAGCTGGAATGCCGGGCGCTGAAGCGCGTGCGCGACGACATGGGTCTCACCAACGTAGAGATTATGGTTCCTTTCGTGCGCACGGTCGGCGAAGCCGCGCAGGTGATCGAGCTGCTCGCCGCCAACGGGCTGCAGCGCGGCGGCAATGGCCTGCGCGTGATCATGATGTGCGAGATCCCGTCCAACGCGCTGCTGGCCGATCAGTTTCTGCAGCACTTCGACGGCTTTTCCATCGGCTCCAACGACATGACGCAGCTCACGCTGGGGGTCGATCGCGATTCCGGCATCGTGGCCGGCTCGTTCGACGAGCGCGATCCAGCGGTGAAGGCCATGCTGCACATGGCGATACAGGCGTGCCGCAAGGCCGGCAAATACGTCGGCATCTGCGGTCAAGGTCCGTCCGATCACCCGGACCTCGCCAAGTGGCTGGTGCAGGAGGGCATCGACACCATCTCACTCAACCCAGACGCCGTGGTGGAGACCTGGCTGTACCTGGCGCGCGAAGCGTCTGCACATGCGTAGCCCGCGGACGACGCGCGCGATCTCGCGCACCGGCGCCAAATTGTTCGGGCCGTGGTCGCGAGCTGTGCTATGATCGACACACATGTGGCCAAAGGGCGAGCATGACTAAGTACATCTTTGTCACGGGCGGCGTCGTCTCCTCCCTGGGCAAAGGTATCGCCGCCGCCTCCCTGGCGGCAATCCTCGAATCCCGCGGCATCAAGCTCACCCTCCTCAAGCTCGATCCCTACATCAACGTCGACCCGGGCACCATGAGCCCGTTTCAGCACGGCGAGGTCTTCGTCAC
>DASPUW010000039.1:0-3515 GCA_035622675.1 Burkholderiales bacterium
CGACGCTGAGCGAAGGTGTGCGCTTCGAGCGCCGGCTGTTCCATTCCTGCTTTGCCATCGAAGACCAGAAGGAGGGCATGGGCGCGTTCGTGGACAAGCGCAAGCCCGCGTTCAAGAATCGGTGAAGTCCGCACGTTTGCGGCAGCACGGGCGAGCGGCTTATAATCCGCGCCCACGTGCCGTTGTAGCTCAGTTGGTAGAGCAGACGCTTCGTAAGCGCCAGGTCCTCAGTTCGAGTCTGAGCAACGGCACCAGATCCCCGTAATCCCGCAGCATTCAGCGCGTCGACGCGAGCTCAGTACGCAATGCTCCGAAGCGCCCCAGCGAAGCAACTGCCACCTCGCGCGCAAGCGCTTCCTCGTCGCGTATTTCGAGAGCGGTGCATTCGCGCTCCGCGTAACCCCACCAGCGGTTGAGGCGCTGGCAGGTGAAGCCGAACGTCCCGACGTAGAGCAGCCCGGCGTCGCGCGGCACCGCGAGCTCGGCCCCTTGAGACTGGCCAAAACCTAGCGCGCCACCCTGCGCGCCCGGCATCGCGAACCTGGTCCGGTACGCGGCAAAGGCGAGCTGGTAGGTGCCGGGGGGCAGGGTCAGGAATGCCCAGCCGGCCTCTTGCGCGGTGGCGTCAAGTTGCCCGGCTGTGAACGTGCGGCCCGTGTTTAGCGCATGAGAAGTCGGTCCCACATTGACTTGAAGGCGCCACTTCCAGCGTGGCGAGGGCGACAAGATAGCAGGCACGGGTTTGCCGTCTTCGTCCGCAGCGACCCTGAATAGCACAACTACATCACCTGCCGTGCCTTGCTTCGGCAAGCTTGTCATCTGGCTGGTGCTTGCCGCGCACGCCGCCGCGAGGAACGCGAGCGCAATCAGGTGGAGACTGTTTGAGAGTCCGACTGGCCGCCAAAGCCTCGTTGTCCCGCGTTCGGGGCGTCGCGCCATCGCTAGAAGCTCTTCTTGAGGCCCACGAAGATTCCGTGCGGCATGAGTTGCAGCACGATCGGCTGGTCACGCTGATGCGCGTACCAGCCCGAGAGTCCACCAACGGCCCAGCCCGCGATGACGTCGGTCTGCCAATGCGCCTGCGCCTTCACTCTCCCGACGCCCACGTACAACGGAAGGACTGCGAGCAGGTAGACCGCCGGATAATCCGAGCCATATTCCAGGATGTAGGGCGTGACGAGCGAAGCCGATTCGGCCGCTTCTCCGCTCACGAAGCTGCAATTCGAGCTGCATGTGAACCAACTGTCCGGATCCGGGTTGTCGCGTGGGCGGGCGCGCCTGAAGGTTCTCTTGAACGCCTCGGTCGAGACTGCGGCGATAAGCTCGGAGTCGATGCCGCGCCATGCGGTATTGCCCAGCCGCGTCTCACCCCCTTCGTACAGCGCCAGGCCGATCTGGCCGATCGTCAAGCCGAGCTGCAATCCACGGTAAATGCTCGGGTTCCAGATGCCGGACGTGTCTTCGGTCACCAAGTGGTCGATGTCGGCCCAGGTGGAAGTGGTTGCGGTCGCTGCAAGAACTACAAGCAGCAAACGTTTTTGTAACGCCCACAGAATCATGCGTGCGCCTCGGTGCAGCGCGTCAGTATTGCGCGTCGCTGCTTGCGTTTTCCTGTCACCTGCTGACCCCTGCGAAGCCTGACTTTGGCAGAAGCATCCGGCGCGGAAAGAGCACGGCGCTGCTGGCGAGTGGGTATAATCGACCGCAGAGGGGGCACATCCCCGGTTCTGCCTGCGGGAGGAGATCCCAGATGAGAGCCAGGATTTTCCGTCCGTCGCGACGGCGCGCGCTAAAGGGGGCCGCGTCTATCGGCGGCGCAGTCGTGCTGGCCGCGGCGCTGGAGAGCGCCGCTCAGCAGAAGCCCAAGGCGGGCCTTAAGAAGCGCAGCAAGGAGGCCGTGGGCTACCGGGACGAGCCGCTCGAAGGGCGCAGCTGCGCGAAATGCGTGCTCTACGTGGGGCACGGAGAGTGCGTGATCGTGGAGGGTGAAGTGAGCCCCAATGGCTGGTGTGCGCAGTGGACACCGGCCACCATGGGTCAGAAGGCGCGGCCGTCCACGGCCTGACGGTTCCAACAGTCCGATTCCGATCGCCCGCGGCGCGAGCGCCTGCCGGGCTCCTCTAATGCCAACGCGAACAGCCATGCGAAGCCGTTTTGAGCGTGCGTTCGAGGCCGTTTTGTGGAACAGCCGGTTTGTGGTGATGCTGGCTGTGCTCGGCAGCGTCGTCGCTGCTTTGGCCCTGTTCTGGATCACGTCGGTGGACGTGTTCTACTCGATCAGCCACGTTCTGGGTTACGCTGACGCCGCGATCAGCGAAGAGGTTCGCCGTGGCGTGCGCGACAACGCAGTGACGCACGTGGTCGAGCTGGTGGACGGCTATCTGCTCGCCGCCTTCATGCTCATCTTCGCGTTAGGGCTGTACGAGCTGTTCATCAGCGATATCGATGAAGCGCGCCGGTCAGCCGCGTCAAGCCGGATCCTGGTGATCGATACGCTGGACGATCTGAAGACGAAGCTGGCCAAGGTCATCCTGATGATTCTGATCGTGCGCCTGTTCGAGCATGCGGTGAAGCTGCGTCCAGACAACCTCGTTGAGCTGGTGTATCTGGGCGGGACTATCGCGCTGGTCGGGCTGGCGCTGTGGTTGACGCATGCCTCGGAGGGGCGCGCTTCGATGCCATCACGGGCCGCCGATGAAGCGCAGCAGCAGCCCGCCGAGCACTGATGCATAGCTGACGGAAGCAGCATCTGCAACCAACGAACGCGGCCGTAGAGCCGCGTCACTTAGACGACGGAGGAGGAATGAGCCGAGCCTTTGTCAAGGGCGACGACAGCGATCTGTCCGGTGAAGAGCTCCCGGAGCGCCCGGTCAGCCCGTACCCGAACTACGTCACGCCGCGCGGGCTCGCGCTGCTGCGCGACCGCTATGAAACGCTCATAGCGCGTCACGCCGAGCTCAAGGCCGCGGCCGAAGATTTCGACAAGCCCAAGCTCACCGAGATCGAGCGCGACTTGCGCTATTTCTCGCAGCGGCTGGATAGCGCGATCCCGGTGGATGTGAGCAGCGAGCCGCAAGACGAGGTGCATTTCGGCGCTACCGTCAAGGCCGAGCTGCCGGAGGGTGACGTGCACGAGTTCACCATCGTCGGCGAGGACGAAGCGGACGTAGCGACCGGCAAAGTCAGCTGGCAGTCGCCACTCGCTAAAGCGCTGATCGGCGCGCGCGTTGGAGACACGGTGAAATGGCGCCGCCCGGCCGGCGACAGCGAGCTGGAGATTCTTCAGATCAGTTACCGCTAGGAACATTCGAAGGGCGAAGCGCTCCAACGGCAAAGCAGGCGTCCGCAGGGGGAGGGCGCCAATCCTGGAGGAGAAGAGCATGATCGATCATTCCCGGCGCAACGCTTTGAGAATCCTGAGTGCGGCGACGACGGCTGCGGCTGGCGGCGCCCTCATCGACCCTTCACCGGCGGCCGACCTCAAATACACTCCGGAAGCGGGCGCGGAACTGCGC